>NZ_RAVY01000195.1:0-17926 GCF_003611625.1 Corallococcus sp. CA054B | reverse complement strand
GTGCTCGCGCCCGTGGCCGCGCCGCCCCCGGTCGCCGCGGCGGGCGCTTCAGCGGCGGCCGGGGGCGGCGCGGCCACGGGCGCGAGCACCGGCGTGGGCGCCGCGGGGCGGGGGATCTCCACCTTGTACTGCTGGAGGAGCGTGACGGTCTCCGGATCGCCGGGGTCCGCCTGGTAGGCCTTGAGCAGGTTGCCGCGGCCGACGTCCTGCTCGCCGCCCTTGATCTGCAGCACGCCCGCCATGCGCAGGGCAGCCTTGTCCTCCGGCTGGACCTGGAGGGCGCCCATCACCTCTTCGAGCGCCTTCTTGTCCTTGTTCTGCGCCGCGTAGACGCGCGCGAGAAGGAGGCGGGGATCGGCCGCGGTCGGGTGCGCCTTGACGCCCTTCTTGCAGACGACCATCGCCTCCATGAAGCGACCCAGGTCGAGGTACGCCTCCGCCAGGGGCTTGTAGGCATCCGACGAGGGGTCGGAAGCGAACGAATGCTCAAGCTTCGCGAGCTCGGTGGGGCTCAACGTCTTCGATGGGGAGGTGGACATGAACCAGAAGGTGCCCGGAGTGGCCGGGAAGGATGCGGTACCGGAAGGCGGTTTTTATGGCATCCACAGTGCGGCACGTCAATCGCAGGGTTGGGGCTGGAAACGAGCTGCTTGACAGCAAGGTAAGGCTCCGGTACTAGCCCACTCACTTCTCGGGACCCAACGCCCGCGAGGCGCAGCAGGCAGCAAGCAGTCCCCATGTGGGGGTGTAGCTCAGTTGGGAGAGCGTCGCGTTCGCAATGCGAAGGTCGTCGGTTCGATCCCGTCCACCTCCACCATGAAGCACGAAGGGCCTCACGGGAAACCGTGAGGCCCTTTGCATTTCAGGCCATTGGCGAATTGCAAAGGCTTCCGGCTTTGTTATCCGGGGCCGATGACCGACCCGTCCGCCTCCCTGTCGTTCTTCGCCCGCTTCTGGCTCGCCTGGCTGTGCTTCTGGCGCTGCCTCGTGTCCCGCGAATTCGCGCAGGCCGTGCTGCCGACCAGCCGCGCCTATGACGCCGGCCAGCTCAAGGAGCTCCCGTCCGGGGACACGCAGGCCCCACCGCCGGTGAAGACGCCCGTCGTCCAGGCGCCCGTGGCGCCCGCTCCCCTGCCCCCCGAGCGCGAGCACGCCAGCGCCCTGTCGCTGCTGGCCATGCTCCAGCGCGAGGGCCGCTTCCTGGACTTCGTGCAGGAGAACGTCGCGGCCTTCCCGGACGCGGACGTGGGCGCGGCGGCCCGCATCGTCCATGAAGGCTGCCGCAAGGTGGTGCACCAGTACCTGACGCTCCAGCCGGTGCTGCCGCAGGGCGAGGGCGACAAGGTGACGGTGCCGCCGGGCTTCGACGCGCAGCGCATCCGGCTGACGGGCAACGTCGCCGGTGAACCTCCTTATGGCGGCACGCTCCGGCACCACGGCTGGGTGACCACGGAGGTGAAGTTCCCCACCGTCAGCTCCGCCATGGAGCCGCGCGTGCTGGCGCCGGCGGAAGTCGAGCTCGCCTGACGCCCGCCCGGGCAGCAGGCGGCGCATCTTTCGAAGTCCCCTTCCCTTCGAGGAACCACAAGGCCCCTTCCCGGGGTTCCTGACCGATATGGCCCGATACGCAATCGGCATCGACCTGGGCACCACGCACTCCGCGGTGTCCTACTTCAACCTCGAGGACGGCAAGCCGCGCGGCCCCTCGCAGTCCATGCTGCCCGTGCCGCAGGTGACGGCGCCCGGCACCGTGGAAGCGCGCCCGCTCCTGCCCTCCTTCCTCTATCTGCCCAGCGCGCAGGAGTTCCCGGAGGGCAGCCTCGGGCTGCCGTGGAGCCAGGAGCCGGGCGTCATCGTGGGTGACTTCGCCCGCTCGCACGGGGCGAAGGTGCCCACGCGGCTGGTGTCCTCCGCGAAGAGCTGGCTGTCGCATCCGGGCGTGGACCGGCGCTCGGCGCTGCTTCCCTGGCAGGCGCCGCCGGAGGTGCAGCGCGTGTCGCCGCTGGATGCGTCCGCGCGCTACCTGCGCCACCTGAAGGAAGCGTGGGACCACACCTTCGCCCGCGCGCAGGAGGAGTCCGGCAACGCGCTGTCGAAGCAGGAGGTCATCGTCACCGTCCCGGCGTCCTTCGACGCGGCGGCGCGCGACCTGACCCTGGAGGCCGCGAAGGCGGCGGGCCTGGAGCACATCACCCTGCTCGAGGAGCCGCAGGCCGCGCTGTACGCGTGGCTGGAGGCGATGGGGGAGAACTTCCGCAAGCAGGTGCAGCCCGGGGAAGTCATCCTCGTGGTGGACGTGGGCGGCGGCACGTCCGACTTCTCCGTCATCACCGTGAAGGACCGCGAGGGCGACCTGGAGCTTTTGCGCGTGGCGGTGGGCGACCACATCCTGTTGGGCGGCGACAACATGGACCTGGCCCTGGCGCACACGCTCAACCAGCGGATGGCCGCGGACGGGCGCAAGCTGGACGCGTGGCAGTTCAACGGCCTCACCTATGGGTGCCGGCAGGCGAAGGAGACGCTGTACGCGGACCCTTCCGTGGACCGGGTGCCCATCGCCATTCCGGGCCGGGGCTCGTCGCTCATCGGCGGCACGCTGCGCACGGAGCTGACGCGCGAGGAGTTGGACCGCGTCCTCACGGATGGCTTCTTCCCGGTGACGCAGGTGGCGGACCTGCCGCGCACCGCCCGGCGCACGGGCCTTGCGCAGATGGCGCTGCCGTACGCGCAGGATCCGGCGGTGACGAAGCACCTGGCGGCCTTCCTCACCCGCCAGGCCCAGGCGCTGGCGGCCAGCGCGGACTCGCCGGTGGACGTGACGGGCAAGGGCTTCCTGCACCCCACCGCGGTGCTCTTCAACGGCGGCGTCTTCAAGGCCGGGCCGCTGAAGGGCCGCGTGATGGAGGTCCTCAACCAGTGGCTCGCCGCGGAAGGGGCGCCCCCGGCGAAGGAGCTGGAGGGCGCGGACCTGGACCTCGCGGTGGCCCGCGGCGCGGCCTACTACGGCTGGGTGCGTCAGGGGCACGGCCTGCGCATCCGCGGCGGCACGGCGCGCGCCTACTACGTGGGCGTGGAGACGGCGATGCCGGCGGTGCCGGGCATGGAGCCGCCGGTGAAGGCGCTGTGCGTGGCGCCCTTCGGGATGGAGGAAGGGACGCAGGCGGACGTGCCGCCCCAGGAGTTCGGACTCGTCACCGGCGAGCCCACCAGCTTCCGCTTCTTCGCGTCGTCCGTGCGGCGCGATGACCGCGTGGGCGAGATGCTGGAGGACGTGGAGTCGGAGCTGGCGTCCGGGGGACTGGAGGAGGTGGCGCCGATTGAAACGACGCTGCCCGGGCAGCCCACGCCCTTTGGCGACCTGACGCCGGTGAACCTCCAGGCGGCGGTGACGGAGGTGGGCACGCTGGAGCTGCGGTGCCTGGAGAAGAACGGCTCCGGACGCTGGAAGCTGGAACTCAACGTGCGCATGAAGGAGTAGAAGGGGCCCCGCACACCGGAGGCGTATGCGAATCGTCGGCATCGACCTGGGCACCACCCATTGCGCGGTGGCTTCCGTGGATCCAGGCAAGGGCTCGGGGGCGCCCGTCGAGGACTTCCCCCTGCCCCAGCTCATCCGCCAGGGCGAGGTGGCGCCCCGCGCCCTCCTGCCTTCCACCGTCTACGTCCCCGCCGGCCACGAGCTGGCCCCGGAGGTGCTGCGCCTGCCCTGGGGCGATGACGGCGGCCCGTATGTCGTGGGCGAGCTGGCCCGCTGGCAGGGCGCGCGCGTGCCGGGCCGGCTGGTGGCCTCCGCCAAGAGCTGGCTGTGCCACCCGGGCGTGGACCGCTCCGCGCCCATCCTCCCGTGGGGCGCGCCCGCGGACGTGCAGAAGCTGTCCCCGGTGGACGCGTCCGCCCTGCTGCTCACGCACATGGCCCGGGCGTGGGACTTCGCGCATCCGGACGAGCCTCTCTCCAAGCAAGAGGTGGTCATCACCGTCCCTGCTTCGTTCGACGAGGCGGCGCGCGCCCTCACGGTGAGCGCGGCGCGCAAGGCGGGGCTGGAGAAGTTCACGCTGCTGGAGGAGCCGCAGGCGGCCTTCTACGACTACACCGCGCGGCACCGCTCCGACCTGGAGCAGACGCTGGCCCAGGTGCGGCTGGTGCTGGTGGTGGACGTGGGCGGCGGCACCACGGACTTCACGCTGGTGCACGCGGGCGTGTCGCCGGAAGGACCCATGCTGCGGCGGCTGGCGGTGGGCGACCACCTGATGCTGGGCGGCGACAACATGGACGCGGCGCTCGCCCGGCGCATGGAGGAGAAGCTCACCCAGAACGGCCGGCGCCTGTCCGCGACGCAGTGGACGCAGGCCATCCAGGCCGCTCGCACCGCCAAGGAGGAGCTGCTGGGGCGCGCGCCTCCGGAGAAGTACGGCGTGTCGCTCATCGGCGAGGGCAGCCGGCTCCTGGGCGGCACGCTGTCCACGGAGCTGGGCCGCGACGAGGCGCACGCGCTGGTGCTGGACGGCTTCTTCCCCATGTCCGAGCCCGGGGACCGCCCCCGGCGCTCGGCGCGCATGGCGCTCCAGGAGCTGGGCCTGCCGTACGTGCAGGAGCCGGCCGTCACGCGGCACCTGGCGGCGTTCCTCGCGCAGCACGCGGCGGCGGGCTTCGCGGCGCTGGGCGAGACGCCGTCGCACGAAGGCGCCCTGCCCCGCCCGGACGCCATCCTGCTCAACGGCGGCGTCTTCAACTCGCCGCAGATTTCGGCGCGGCTGGTGGACGCGCTGTCCGCGTGGTGGCCGCAGGCGCCGCGCATCCCGCTGCTCAAGCACGAGTCGCTGGAGCTCGCGGTGGCGCGGGGCGCGGCGTACTACGGACTGGTGCGGCGCGGGCACGGCCTGCGCATCGGCGGTGGCGCGGCGCGCGCGTACTACGTGGGCCTGCAGCGCGGCCCGGACAGCGCGGAGCAGCCCACGCTGTGCCTCATTCCCCGCGGCTTCGAGGAGGGCCAGAAGGTGGACCTGGGCGAGCGCCCCTTCACGCTCACCCTGGGCCGGCCGGTGCAGTTCGCGCTCTACTCCACGACGAGCGACCGCATCGACAAGCCGGGGGACCTGGTGCCGCTGGCGGAGGACCTGAAGCCGCTGCCGCCCATCCACACGCTGCTCAAGAGCGCGTCCGGCAAGGTCAGTGAGGTGCCGGTGCACCTGCAGGCGGCGCTCACGGAGATTGGCACGCTGGAGCTGTTCTGCGTGTCGGACGTCGCGGACGAGCGCTGGCGCCTGGAGTTCGAGCTGCGCGGCACCGGCGGCTCGCACGAGCTGACCGTCACCGAGTCCATGCCCGCGCGCTTCGCCGAGGCGAAGGACAACGTGGAGCGCGTCTACGGCAACAAGCCGCTGCCCCTGGGGCCCAAGGACGTGAAGCAGCTGTCGCGCACGCTGGAGAAGGTGCTGGGCCCGCGCGAGACGTGGCGCGTGCCCGTGCTGCGCGAGCTGTGGAGCACGCTCTACGCGGGCGCGAGCAAGCGCCGCCGCACGGATGACCACGAGCGCGTCTTCTACAGCCTCACCGGGTTCTGCCTGCGCCCCGGCTTCGGCTACCCGCTGGACGGCTGGCGCGCGGAGCAGACCTTCAGCCTCTTCGACGCGCTGGTGCAGCACCACACGGACAAGGCGGTGTGGACGGAGTTCTGGGTGATGTGGCGCCGCATCGCGGGCGGCCTCACGGAAGGACAGCAGCAGAAGCTGTACGGCTACCTCCAGCCGCACCTGGCCCGGCGCGTGCCGCCGGACGCGCCCACGCAGGGCGGCAAGTTGAAGGGCATCCAACCGGAAGGGTTGGACGAGATGATCCGCACCGCCGCCTCGCTGGAGCACCTGGCGCCGGGCGACAAGGCGGAGGTGGGCCGGTGGATCGCCGCGCGGCTGAAGGCCGAGTCCCGCTCCGGCGGCCCGTGGGCGTGGGCCCTGGGCCGGCTGGGCGCGCGCGTGCCGCTGTACGGCAGCAGCCACAAGGTCGTGGACGTGGAGACGGCGGAGGCGTGGCTGGAGCTGCTCTTGTCCCTGGACCTGCGCAAGGTGGATGGCGCGCCCTTCGCCGCCGCCCAGCTCGCGCGCCTCACCGGCGACCGCACGCGCGATCTGGATCCAGCGCTGCGCGAGCGCACGGCCCAGGCGCTGGTGGCCGCGAAGGCCGCCGACACCTGGGTGCGGATGGTGCGTGAAGTGGTGGCCCTGGAGGCCGCGGACGAAGCGCGGGCGCTCGGCGACACGCTGCCGGCGGGCCTGCGGCTGTCCTGAAGCAGGAGGCGGACCCATCCGGACAGATCCGTCACATGCGGGGCGCGAACAGTGCGCGCCCCAGCAGGGCGGATCATCCCGGGCGGTGGATCAGACCAGGGTGGTGGCCGTCGCGTCGTCCGCGACCGGGGCGTCGACGAGCGTGGGAGCCACGGGCGCGGCGTCGAGCGGCACGGCGGCGACGACCTGGAGCACGGGCTCCGTGGCGGCGACGGCGGGCACCTCGACGGTGGCGGCCTGGGACTCGTCCTTCTTCGGCTTCTTCGTGCCCGCGCCCGAGCGGCAGCCCCGGCACCACGGCTGATTGCGGATGGCGCCGTCCGCCATCTTCCGCAGCCCGAACTGCGCCAGCGGCTTCAGCGTCTTGCACTTCAGACACATCAGCGAGATCAACACCTCGTGGCCGTCGGCGTCGTAGACGGAGGACTTGCGCCGCTTGCGCGGCTGGCCCGGCTCGCGCGCCTCTTTCTTCTCAGGCGCAACCGGGACCATCATCGGGGTCACTTTGTAGAGCATCTCTTCTGTCCCTCCCACGCACGGGCTCCAACTTGCTCGCGCTGGCTCGGGGCCGCGCCTGCAAGGGATCTCGCGTGCCCTAGAGTAGGGAGGTTTCCCGCCGTTGGAAACTGATCCCAGGCCGAAAATTCGGCCCTGGGCGCCTTGTGCTGATCTTCCGCTGGGTTGCACCGCGATCCAGCCCCAGCGGATCAGCGCGGAGGGAAAATTTCCAACGCCGGGCGCACTTTTTTCAGGGCTTCGCGTCCGCGCAGGGCCCCGCCGCCTTGACCAGGTGCACGCGCCCGAGCGCCGGGGGCTTCAGCGCGTTGCCGTGGGCGCGGCCGTACGCGGTGAGCACCTCGCGCAGGTCCTGCGCCTGCAACAGGCTGATACGTTCCCGTGGCAGCGTGGACGTCAGGGGCCCCACTCCGTCACCGCCGCGCAGGAGGAAGTCCGGCACCGCGACCCGGTAGGTCGCCTTCGCCTTCAGCGGCTTGCCTCCCGGAAGCGTCACGCCCTGGAAGCGCTCCGGGCCCGGGCACGCGCCCAGCGTCACCTCCAGCCCGGACACCGCGAAGACGCCCTTGCGGCCGCCGTAGGCCAGCGACAGGAAGCGGCGCAGCTCGTCCGCGCTCAGCTCCAGCACCGCGAGCGTGTTGTCGAAGGGCAGGATTTCATAGAGCTTGCCGAAGGTGAGCGGCCCCTGCGGCAGGTCCGCCCGGATGCCGCCCGCGTTCATCACCGCCGCGTCGGCGCGGGCCGCCTCCCGCATCGCGTCCGCGATGAGGTTGCCCAGCGCGCTCTCGCCCTCGTACACCTGGGGCATGCGGGCCTGGGTCTCCACGCCCACCGGGCGGCGCTGCTCCTCCTCCACGCGCGCCTCCGCGGGGGCCACCAGCGCCTCCACGCGGGCGTCCGGCGTCACCGGCCTGCCCAGGAACGTGGCCGGCACCAGCCGCACGTCCTTCGCGTCCTTGAGCTTCAGCGGATCACAGGACTTCAGCGTGGCGTCCACGACACCGCACACCGGGATGGCGGCGTGGATGCGCGTGCGCTCGGGCAGCACGCGGTGGGTCACCGGATCCACGAAGAGGTCCACCACGCCGAACGAGCGCGCCAGGCCCGTCGTCTCGATGACCGGCACGTCGCCGAAGAAGTGCCCCATGACCTGGTGCGTGTGGCCCGCCACCACCGCGTCCACCGCGCCCTTCGGCAGCGCGTCCAGCACCGCGTAGATTTCGCCGTCGTCGCGCTCGCACCCGGACGTGTCGCGCGGGTTCGCCAGGTCCGTGCACTTGCCGCCCGCGTGCGCGACGGCGACCACCACCTCCGCGCCCTGCTCACGCAGCGACTGCGCGGCCTGCTTCGCGGCGTCGGCCAGGGACTCGAACCTCAGGCTCGCGACGTTCGCGGGGTTGGTCGTCTGCGGCGTCGACAGGGTGGACAGGCCCAGGAGGCCCACCTTCACGCCCTTCACGGTGACGACGGTGGTGCCGTCGTTGCCCAGCCATGCCGGGGGGCGGCCGTCCTGCTCGCGCACGTTCGCGGACAGGAAGGGGAACTTCGCCTGCGCCACGCGGGCCTTGAGCGCGCCCAGCGGGTCCTCGTCCGGACGCGTGGCCACGGGCCCCGGGCCCACCGGTCCGTAGTCGAACTCGTGGTTGCCGATGGCGACCGCCGTGTAGCCCAGCAGGTTGTACACGTCGACGACGATGGCGCCCTCGCCCAGGTTGGACGCCAGCGTCCCCTGGAACAGGTCGCCGCCGTCCACCAGCAGCACGCCGCCCGGGTTGTCCTCGCGCAGCCGCGCCACGTAGGACGCGAAGAGCGCCGCGCCCCCCTGCTCCACCTTCTGCCCGTCCGGCAGCGTGGCGCGGTGGGGCATCACCCAGCCGTGGAAGTCGTTGGTGCCCACCAGCGTGAGCCGCACGGGCTCGGCCGGGGCGGACGCGGGCGTCGGAGGGGTGACGGGAGCGGGCGTCGGGCCGCCCTTGCAGGCGGAGGCGAGCACCGCGAGCGCCAGGACGGAGGAACGAAAGGTGCGCATGGGGCGCGCACTTCATCCCGCCCCCCTGTCGCTTTCAACCCGCTTCGAGTGTCAGTTCCGGCGCCGGCGGCCCAGGAGCGACAGGGCCAGCAGCCCCAGCGTCGCGACGGCCGACACCGACGTGCTGGTGCACCCGCAGCCGCTGTCGTCGTCGATCCTGCCGCCGCCACTCGGGTTGCCGCCCGGATCGATGATGACGCCGCCGCCACCGCCGTCCTTGCCGGTGCCGCCGTCCACGCCGCCATCCGCGGGCTGCTGCGCGATGACGAGCGGCGGCGTGAACGCCCGCGCCACGTTGCCCCACGAGGTGAGCTTCAGGTTGTCACTCAACGTGCTGCTGCTGACGCCGTCATGCGCGACGAAGAGCCCCTCCGGGAAGGCCGTGCCCAGCGCGCCCGAGAAGGCCACCAGCCCGCGCGACTGCTCCACCGCGTCCGTGCCGCCGTCCTGCCCCAGTTGGAACGCGCCCACCCGGCCCAGCGTGCGCCGGTCGAAGACGACGAAGGTGTTCGCGCTCGGATCCGACGCCACGAGGTAGCCGTCCAACCCGGACGCCTCGTACAGCGCGATGCGCCCCACGGACGTCAGGCCGCCATCCCCCAGGCCCACCACCTGCGTGCCCGCGATGCCGGCGTCCGCGTCCGCGCCGTAGCGGTAGAGCCCCTGCCCCTGCTGCGCCACGTAGAGCGCGCGGTACGCCGGGTCCACCGCCAACCCCAGCACGTTCCCGGCCGGAATGTCCCGCAGGGGGGTCGCCGTGACGCCACCGTCGGTGGGCGTCAGCAGGAACTGCCGCAGGCCGCCACCTGACACCAGACCGCCGAAGGCCTGGATGGTCCCATCCGTCAGCCGGGCCAGCCGCACCGTTCCGTAGGTCACACCTACGTCCAGCGGGGCCGCCGTGGGCGACAAGCGGGTGAGTCCGCCACCATCCGCCGTGGCATCCATCACGTAGGGCACCAGGCCCTGCAGTGTAGGACTGGCGCTGAGCACCAGCGCCGCGGACGTGCCGCCCGCCAGGGGGAAGCCGCCCAGCACGTCCACGCTCGAGGACGTGCCCTCGGTGACGGCCTGCAGCTCCCCTCCGTCCAGGGCGTAGGTGAACAGGCCGTTGTTCTGGTCCGCCGTGATGAGTCGGCTCGCGGCCGGGTCGGCCGGGTTCACCCACAGGGCCACGTCGTTCACGGTGCCGCCGCCAGAGCGCGCCCCGGGCTGGGTCTGCACGGTGTAGGGCGCTGTCACGGGAGCCGTCTGGGCCCCCGCCGCCGTGCTCAGGAGCACGACCGTCAAGGCAGGGAGGGAGAGGTTGCGCATGGGCGGCTCCTGGGCAGGTCGCTCCCTACCTAGGCATGGGCGCGTCCCCGTTCAAGTTCCCTGAAACCCTGGAACGGTTGGCAGACGGCGAAAGCCTCGGGTACAACGACCAGCGTCTTCCAGCGAACAGACAAGGGCCATGGCCAAGCGCGCACTCATTACGGGCATCACGGGGCAGGACGGCAGCTATCTCGCGGAGCTGCTCCTCAAGAAGGGCTACGAGGTGCACGGCATGGTGCGCCGCTCTTCCGAGGAGAAGTTCGAGCGCATCGCGCACCTGCAGGGCAAGGTGACGCTGCACCAGGGCGACCTGCTGGATCAGTTCTCGTTGGCGGCGCTGCTGAACCTCACCCAGCCGGACGAGGTCTACAACCTGGCGGCGCAGTCCTTCGTGCCCACCAGCTGGAACCAGCCGGTGCTCACCGGTGAGTTCACCGCGCTGGGCGTGACGAAGATGCTGGAGGCCATCCGCCACACCCGCCCGCAGGTGCGCTTCTACCAGGCGTCCTCCAGCGAGATGTTCGGCAAGGTGCTGGAGGTGCCGCAGTCGGAGGACACGCCCTTCTACCCGCGCAGCCCGTACGGCGTGGCGAAGGCGTACGGCCACCACATCACGGTGAACTACCGCGAGTCCTTCAAGCTCTTCGCGGTGAGCGGCATCCTCTTCAACCACGAGTCGCCCCGCCGCGGCCTGGAGTTCGTCACGCGCAAGGTCACGTACAACGTGGCGCGCATCAAGATGGGCCTCCAGGAGAAGCTGCCCATGGGCAACCTGGACGCCAAGCGCGACTGGGGCTTCGCGGGCGACTACGTGGACGCCATGTGGCGCATGCTCCAGCAGGAGACGCCGGAGGACTTCGTCGTCGCCACCAACGAGACGCACACCGTGCGGGAGCTGGTGGAGATCGCCTTCGCGCGCGTGGGTCTGGACTACCAGAAGCACGTGGTCATCGACCCCGCGTTCGTGCGCCCGGCGGAGGTGGACCTGCTCATCGGCAAGTACGACAAGGCCAGGGAGAAGCTGGGCTGGGAGCCCACGGTGCGCTTCAAGCAGCTCGTGGAGATGATGGTCGACGCGGACCTGGAGCGCGTGAAGGCAGGACAGCGGTAAGATGCGCGTCCTCGTCACGGGAGCGGATGGATTCGTCGGCCGGCATGCATGCGCTGCGCTTCGCGCGGCCGGCGACGAGGTGGTGGAGGTGCACGGGCCCCGCGGCGAGGGCATCAGCAGCACCGCGTTGCACTTCGACATCGCCGACGAGGCGAAGGTCAAGGCGGCGGTCTCCGAGGTGAAGCCGGACTCGGTGCTGCACCTGGCCGGCTTCAGCTCGGTGGCCAAGAGCCACCAGAACCCCGCGCGCGTCTTCGCCGTGAACACCATGGGCGTGGTGCACCTGCTCACCGCCCTGCGTGAGAGCGCCCCCAAGGCGCGCGTGCTGCTGGTGGGCTCCGGTGAAGTGTATGGCCCCGTCGCGGAAGGCACGCTCGCGAAGGAAGACCACCCGCACGTGCCGCTCAGCCCCTACGCGGCGTCGAAGTCCGCGGGGGAGCTGGCCGGCGAGCAGTTCTTCCGCAGCTACGGCATGGAGGTCATCCTCGCCCGGCCCTTCAACCACCTGGGCGCGGGGCAGGACCCCACCTTCGTGGTGCCGTCGTTCGCGGCGCAGATCCGCGCCATCGCGCTGGGCACGGTGGACCCCATCCTGCGCACGGGTAACCTGGACGCCATCCGGGACTTCTCCCACGTGAAGGACGTGGTGGACGCGTACCGGCTGCTGCTGCTCAAGGGCGAGGCGGGCCAGGCCTACAACGTGGGCAGCGGCGAGGGCCGCACCATCCGCGGCCTGCTGGAGGAGATGCTCCAGCTGTCCGGCGTGCAGGCGCGCATCGAGCTGGACCCCGCGCGGCTGCGCCCCTCGGACATCCCCAGCCTCGTGGCCGACCCCGGCAAGCTGCGCGCGCTGGGCTGGGCCCCCAGGCTCACCGTCGCGGACGCGCTGCGCGACGTGCTGGGCCCCCGGGTGGGCTCGAACTGACGCACCGCTGGCGCGCGCCTCTAAGCGGGGCGCGCCAGCGACTGCCACGCCTCCAGGCGCCGGTCCAACGCGGTGAGGGCCCACAGGTCCGCCGCGTTGCCCGGCGTCACGGCGGCCAGGTCCCGCTGGAGGTACTCGCGGGCCTTCACCTCTCCCCACTCCGACAGGATGCGCAGGGCCATCAGCGACGGCTTGCGCGCCACGAGCCGCAGGAGCACGTCCTGCACGCGCGGGCTTCGCTCCGCGTCCGCCAGCCGCTGCACGGCTTCGTGACGGGCATCCGGCGTGGAGTCCTCCGACTCCAGGGGCGCGGCCAGCTCCGCGAAGCGCGCCTCGTCCAGCAGCGCCGCGGGACGCCGGCTCTCCCAGTGCTCCACCGTCACGGTGGTGCGGCCCCGGGCCACGCACTCGCGGCGGATGCCGTCGTTCTTGAGCACGTCCAGCACCCGCTCCGGCGCGGGCGTGCCGCCCTCCACCGTGCGCAACGCGCGCTGGGACAGCATGGGGGACTGGCCCAACAGGTGCGTGCGCAGCACCGTGGCCTCCACCGTCTTCTCGTTGCCGGGCGGCACGCGGTCCCACTTGAGGAACACCTCCGCAATGCCGCGCTCGCGCACGTACCAGCGGTACTCCAGCCACACCGCCCCTCCCCGCTCCGCGAAGCGCGGGTCCGAGGGCTCGTGGAGGCGCGGCGCGCCCTCTCGCGTGCCGGTGAAACAGCGGTCCAACAGCTTCTGGGCTTCTTGAAGTCGCATGGGGAGCGGGCGGGCATTGTAGGGCTCCCCGTCAGGTTCCTCCATCGCCGCACGTTCGTGTCACTATTACACGAAGATTTCGAGGAGGCCTGGGATGGGCACGACGGCGTCAGGGCGGTTCACGTTCTTCTGGAAGGAGGACTCCTTCTTCTCGCAGTGGCACCCGTCCGTCTTCACGGTGGACGGCGTGCGCTACACCTGCGCGGAGCAGTACATGATGGCGGGCAAGGCGCGTCTGTTCGGTGACACGCGCGTGCTGGACCAGGTGCTGCGCGCCGCCACGCCCAAGCAGCACAAGGCGCTGGGCCGCAAGGTGAGCCCGTTCGACGCGGCCCTCTGGGAGCGCGAGCGCGAGCGCATCGTCTACGAGGGCAACCACGCGAAGTTCACCCAGCACCGGCACCTCCTGGAGGCGCTGCTCGCTACTGCGGGCACGGAGCTGGTGGAGGCCAGTCCGCTGGACCGCATCTGGGGCGTGGGGCTCTCCGCGGAGGACCCTCGCATCCAGGACCCGTCCACGTGGCGGGGGCTGAACCTGCTGGGCAAGGTGCTGACGCGCCTGCGCGAGGACATCCTCGCGCAGGAGCCTGCACCGGTCAGAACTTGAAGCTGGCGGACTGGTCCGGCACGCCGTTGAAGTCCAGGTGGAGCGTGGCGTGGTCGCCGTGGCCCTTCTCGCTCCACTCCTGCTGCAGCGTGGACAAGTCGAACGCCAGCTCCTTGTAGACCAGCGCCTTGCACCGGTCGTTGTTCGCGTCATGGAGCAGCGTGAGCTCCGCGCGAGGCTCGCCCGCCGCCGTCTGGGTGAAGCGCCCGTCCCACGCGAGGCCGTAGCGGTGCTGCTTGCAGCCGCCGCCGTGGCGGACCTTGAGCGTGAGCACGTTGCCCTTCACGCGCTGCGATTCGATGGCCAGCGGGTCGCGGGGCGCTGGCGTCTCCGTGATCTCCAGGGGCATGACGATGGCGGCCTCCTGGTTCTCCGCCTCCGCCGCGGGCGACTCGGCCCTCTGTTCCGGGGGCGTCACGGCGGTGGGCGGCGCCTCTTCCTGCTGGGCGGTGGGGGCCGGCTCCTGGGCCTCGTCCTTGCGCGCCGCGTTCGACCCCGCGCACCCGAGCAGCATTCCGCAGACGATTCCACTCCACACGAGCAGTCGCATGTTCCTCCAGGGGGCCCTTCATGGGCCGGTTGACCACGGGCGCCTTGTCGCCTACCGGTGGCGCAGCGCCGCATCGTAAGCGGCCCGCGTCCCTTCCGCGGCGCGGGCCCAGGTGAACTTCGCGGCGTGACGCTGGCCCGCCTCCGACAGCGCGCGGCGCTCCTCCGGCGAACGGAGCAGCCGGTCGATGACCGCCGCCAGGCCCTCCGCGTCGTCCGGATCCACCGCGGGCGCGGCGTCTCCGCACACCTCCGGCAGCGAGCCCGCCGTGGACACCACCGTGGGAGTGCCCAGGTGCATGGCCTCCAGGGGCGGCAGGCCGAAGCCCTCGTAGCGCGAGGGGAAGACGAACAGCGCCGCGCGGCGCATCAGCGCGTAGAAGATGGCGGGGGTCTGGTAGCCCAGGGGCCGCACGTCCAGGCCTTCCGAGCGCATCCGCTCGATGCGCTTCTCCACCTTGCCGGAGCCGTACCAGGCCTGCCCCGCAAGCACGAGCGTGAAGGGCCGGCCGCGCGCGTGCAGCCGCTCCTGTGCTTCCAGCACCAGCTCCACGTTCTTGCGCACGTCGAGCGAGCCCGCGTACAGCACGTAGTCCCCGGGCAGGTTGAGCGCGTGGAGGAACTCATCGTCCGCCTCGCTCAGCGGGGTCGCGTTCACGTGGTCCACGCCGTTGTGCACCACCACGGTGCGCGGCTCCACCTGGGGGAAGCGGCGCACCAGGGCCTGGCGCGTGCATTCACTGATGCACACCAGCCGGTCCGCGAGCATCAGGCTGCGCGCGAGCCACAGCCGGAACTGCCAGCGGTACGGCGCGGAGACGGTGTGTGGCAAATCCAACGGCACCAGGTCGTGCACCGTGAGGACGTACGCGGTGCCCGGCGTGCGCCGCAGCGGCAGGTTGAAGTTGCTGAGCGCGTGGTAGACGGGCGGCGGTGAGGCCTTGAGCAGCCGGGGCAGCGTGGCCAGCGTCCAAGACGTTCGCTTCTGGACGCCGCGCGGGTGCTCGCCGGACTTGCGCGCCCCCATCCGGTCCAGGCGGACGCCCTGGGCTTCGAGCGCCTCCGCGAGGCAACGGGTGTACAGGCCGATGCCAGTGGTGGGCTCGTCCCACAGGGTGGCGTCGAAGGCGATGGGTCCGGGGGTCGACACGGGCCGCCTCATACCATGCCCGTGTGCTACACACGGCCCTCCATGGCGGTCCATCAGCTGATCCCAAGCTTCGGCCCCGGCGACGCTTCCGGTCAGGCCGCGCTCCACCTGCAACTCCTGCTGCGCCGCATGGGGCACGTGGGGGACATCTACGCGGAAGAGGTCGCCGGAGGGCTGCAGGGCCTGGCCCGCCACGTCTTCACGCTGAAGCCGAAGCCGGATGACCTGGTGCTGTACCACCACGGCATCGCGTCCCCGCTGAGCGGCCGGCTGATGCACCTGGAGTGCAAGCGCGGCGTGGTGTTCCACAACATCAGCCCCGCGCGCTTCTACCGGGACACGCCGCTGGAGCACGCGCTGGTGGCCGGCCGCGCGCAGGTGGCCGCGATGGCGCCCTTCCTGGACGTGTCCATCGGGGACTCGGACTACAACAGCGAGGAGCTGCGCGTCGCGGGCCACCGCAACGTGCACACCGTGCAGCTCTTCATCGAGAAGGAGCGCTTCGCGGCGTCCGTGGCGGATGCGGGGAAGCTCGCGGAGCTGGCCGGGCCCGGCCCCACCCTGGTGTCGGTGAGCCGGGTGATGCCGCACAAGCGCTTCGAGGACCTGCTCGCGCTGCACCGGGAGCTCCTGCGCATCCGGCCCCAGGCGCGCCTGCTCGTGGTCGGCGGCTACGAGGCGGGCAGCCGCTACTTCAAGTCGCTCCAGCGCGAGATGAAGGACCTGAGCGGGGTGCACTTCCTGGGGCGCCTGTCGCATCCGGAGCTGGTGGCCGTGTACCGCTCCGCGTCCGTGTTCGTCTCCATGAGCGAGCACGAGGGCTTCAGCGTGCCCATCATCGAGGCCATGGCCTCCGAGGTACCGGTGCTCGCGTACGCGGCGGCTGCGGTGCCGGAGACGCTGGGCGGCGCGGGCATCGCGTTCGACCAGAAGCGCTTCGCCTTCCTCGCGGAGCTGGCGGTGGACCTGAGCGAGGACCCGGACCTGCGCAAGGCCGTGCTCGACGGTCAGGCGCGCAGGCTCCAGCACTTCTCCCCCTCCGCCGCGCAGGTGTCGCTCACGCGCGCGCTGGAGGGCGTGGTGGCGCCGCCGCCCCGGCCGCGCAAGGCCCCGGCGAAGCGGCCGCGCGTGGCGCTGGTGGTGCAGCGCTATGGCGAGGTGACGGGCGGCGCGGAGAGCCACGCCGCGCAGGTGGCGGAGCACCTGGCGCCGCACTGGGACGTCACGGTGGTGACGACCTGCGCGAAGAACCACCTGACGTGGGAGAACACCTTCCCGCCCGGCGAGGACCGCGTGGGCCGCACGAAGGTGCTGCGCTTCCCGGTGGCGCGCACGCGCAACATCCACGCGTTCAACGACATGTCGCGCCACGTGTTCGGCCACGGCAACGAGCGCTTGCGTGAAGAGCAGTGGGTGGCCGAGCAGGGCCCGCTGAGCCCCGGGCTGATGGAGCACCTGGCCACCACGCAGGACGCGTACGACGGCTACCTGTTCTTCACGTACCTCTACGCGCCCACGGCGTGGGGGCTGCCGCTGGTGTCGGACCGCGCGATGCTGGTGCCCACCGCGCATGACGAGCCGCCCATCCGCTTCGGCGTCTACGGAGACGTGTTCAACCGTCCCCGGGTGCTGATGTGCAACACGCCGGAGGAGGTCGCGATGCTCGGCCGCTTCCACCCGCACCATGCGCGGGCGCGCGTGGTGGGCGTGGGCGTGGACGCGCTGCCGGCGGTGCCCGACCGCTTCCGGGCGAAGTACGGCGTGCACGGCCGCTACCTGCTCTACGTGGGCCGGCTGGAGCCGGGCAAGGGCGTGCCGGACCTGCTGAAGTTCCACCGCCAGCTGCGGGGCAGCTACCAGGACGCGCCGGAGCTGGTGCTCGCGGGCGAGGCGCACATGGACGTGAGCGGCGAGGGCGTGCGGCACGTGGGGCGCATCTCCGAACAGGACAAGCACGACGCGCTGGCGGGAGCGCTGGCGGTGGTGGTGCCGTCCAAGTTCGAGAGCCTGTCGCTCCTGACGCTGGAGGCGTTCGCGCAGGGGACGCCGGTGCTGGTGAACGGGCACTCGGAGGTGCTCGTGGGACAGGTGGAGCGCAGTGGCGCGGGCCGGGTGTACCGGGGGCTCGCGTCGTTCGTCGAAGGGCTGCGCGAGCTGGGCGAGGCCCGGGACGCCATGGGCCAGCGGGCCCGCATCTACGCGCAACGGCACACGTGGCCCCAGGTGGTCGCGGCGTACCGGGAAGAGATGGCGCGCATCGTGGAGGAGACACACCGATGAAGCTGCTCGGACGGGACATTCCCACGAGGGCCCTGGTGGCCCGCATCGAGGAGCGCCTGCGCGTGCGCGGGCTGCCCACGTCGGAACCGGCGGAGGTGCCGGAGGACGGCGTGGAGCCGCGCGTGGATCCGCTGACGTTCAACATGCACGCGCTGGAGGAGAACGCGGACACCACGCGGGCCCTGCCGCTGCACACGCACCGCGCCGGCATGGGGCAGGCGGTGCTGCTGGCCAAGTGGGCCTTCCGCAAGACGTGCCAGGTGTTGATCAACGAAACCCTGGGCCGGCAGCGCGTGTTCAACGGCCTGGTGCGGGACTCCTACGCCCAGCTCTCCGCGGAGGTCCTCCGGCTGCGCAAGGAGGTGGACACGCTGAGGGCCCAGGGTTTCGTTGATCAACACCTGGC
>NZ_RAVY01000194.1:0-18020 GCF_003611625.1 Corallococcus sp. CA054B | reverse complement strand
AGCTCCTTCCACAGCTCCGGCGCCATCCTTCGCGCCGCGTCCGCGCGCACCGCGTACGCCCCGGCCACCTCTTCCGGCCCGTGGTCCGCGAGCGGCCGCCCCTTCTTGCCGCCCACGGACGCGGGCACCGCCGCAGCAGTGCGAACTCGTCGTGCAGGGCCCGCGCGCCACGCTCCGGCGCCAGGCGCAGCACCGCGCGGGTGCGGCTCCAGGGGCTGGTCTCCACGCCCTCCAGCGTCAGCCCCAGCTCCCGGACGAAGGGCTCCACCAGTCCGTCCAGCAGGCTGGGGCCCGGAACGCCCTGGCCCTCGTGCGCCGCCAGCCGCATCCGCCGCCACAGGGCCGCGATGCGCTCCGGCTGCTTGCTGAAGACCCGGGCTGCCCCGGCCTTCTTCCGTCCCCGCTCCGCCGCCATGTCCGTTGTCGTCCGCATCGCGAACGAAGACTTAGCAAGGGCTTTGCCAACGCCAGACGGTTGGTGGCTCCCAATGAATCCGCCCACTTGGGCAATGGGGGTGCCCTGAAGGGTGGCCGGAGGACGTAAATCCTACGGGGCGGATGTTGAAAGGCGGGGAGCAGGGGAAGTTCCTTCCCTGCCTGGGCACGCCGCGCCTCTCAGTGGAGCGTCGGCTTGGGCGGGCGGCCCGACGGGGCCTCGCCGTCCAGCTCGTACTCGCCGCTGGCGGACTCCGGCTCCTCGTCGTCCATGTCCATGTCCGAACCGTCCGGGCCTTCCGGATGGCCCGCGCCCGACTCCAGCGCTTCCGGCGCGCCCTCCAGGGCCTCCGGCTGGCTGGGAGCGGACGGATTGGGCGGGGCCACGGGCGTGGTGGCGCCCGGCCATTCCGGCCAGGGGAGGGCAGGGGACAGCGGCTCGGAGCCGTCCACGGGCACGGGCCCCGCGGCACGGGCGGCGGCGAGCAGGCGCAGCGCGGCGTCCTCGGCGGCGTCCTCCGCGGCCAGCTCCGTCATCCGCGCGGCCTTCTGGCGCATGCGGCGCGCGAAGGCGGCCACGCACAGCACGGAGGCGGTGAGCCACAGGAGCGCGGAGCTGGTGGTGAGCGGCAGCCAGCCGTAGCGGGCCGCGAGCCCCTCGCGCCAGTCCTGCTCCTCCAGCAGCAGCGACGTGCGGAAGGCCTTGCCGAAGGCCTGTTCGAACGGCTCACCCGCGCGCACGCCGTCCACCAGCAGGCCCATGGCGTGCGAGCCGTGCTTGCCGGTGAGGAAGGCCACGAAGGCGGCGCTCTGCGCGTAGGCGATTTCGACGTCCGCGGGCACGTCCGGCCACTCGTCGGCCAGGTCCTCGAAGTGGAAGACGCGCTCCTGCGTCACCGCGCGGAAGAGGGCGCCGTAGTGGGCGACGGAGTAGCGCTCGTCGGTGAGGTTCTGCGCCACGCCCTCCTGGAACCAGCGCGGCCAGTCCTTGGCCAGCTGGCCCAGCGCCACGTGCGCCAGCTCGTGCCGCAGCGTGGTGGGCCCTTCGGTGTCGCTCAGGCTGAGCGCGTCCAGCAGGATGATTTGATGCCCGGGGTAGGCGAGCGCCACGGCCCAGCCCGGAGGCTTGCCGCCGGGGAGCGCCAGCGCCTCGAACTCCTGGCGGCCCACGCCCAGGCGGATCTCGGTGGTGCCCGGCCAGTCGCGTCCGAGCATCGCGCCGAAGGCGTCCCGCACGCCTTCAATCTGCCCGGCCAGGGCCTTGGCCGCGCCCGCCGCCTTCGCGGTGTGCAGGATGACGAAGCGCTGCGTCCTCAGCTCCCCCGCGACGATGGCCGGGCGGGCGTGGGGCACGAGCGCGGTGTCCGTGACGACGGCCTCCGTGGCGTGGATGCCCCGCGGACCTGCCTCCTGCGCGAACACGCCCGGCGAGGCCAGCAGCATCATCAGGAAGGCGAACAGGCGGAGCATGCGTGGCCTCACGGTCCACCAGAGATAACAGCCTCGGCCGCCGCCGCATCAACCCCTTCCACCCTCAATCGCTTACGGCGCGACGTGTCACCCGCCACGAGTGTCACCTGGCGACGCGGCACGCCCAGCGTTTTGGCGATGAATTCCACCAGGGCCGCATTCGCTTCGCCATCCACGGGCGGCGCGGCGAGTTGGATCTTCAGCTGGCCGTCATGCTCGCCCACCACCTTGGTGCGGGACGCGCGCGGCTGGACGAGCACCGTCAGCTCCACCCCTGTCTGCACGGCCTTGAGCCAGGGAGCGGGCATGCGCGGGTGCTAGTCGTTGGAGGTGGCCTTCTTCTGCGACAGGAACGCGACGTTGTCCTCCACGCGCGCGTAGTCGCGGTCCGCGAAGGTCGGCGCGGCGAACGTCTCCAGCAGCTTGCGGTGGGCCTCCACCACGGAGCGCACCTGCGACTCGAACTGGGTGCGCTGGCGCTTGAGCTCGTTGATGTCCTCCACCACCTGCACCAGCCGCTGGTGCGCGCCGTGGACGATCTTCTCCGCCTGGTGCTCCGCGTCCGCGATGATGATCTCCGCTTCCTTCTTCGCGGCGTCCTTCAGGTCCTCGCTGATGCGCTGGGCGGTGACCATCGTCTCCTGGAGGGTGCGCTCGCGCTCCTGATGCTGCTCGAGCCGCGCCTGCGTGCGCTTCAGCTCCTCCTTGAGCGCGATGTTCTCCTTCACCACCTCCTCGAACTCGCCGGCGATCAGCTCCAGGTACGCGCCCACTTCGGGACGCGCGAAGCCGCGCATCACCGTCTCGAAGCGCTTCTGCCGGATGTCGAGGGGGGTGATCTTCATGCGCCCCAGTCTAACCCATACACGCGCGCACTCCAGGAATCGGCCCGGCGGGCCAGGGTGGCGTCAGGCCTGGAGAGCAGACAGGCAGGCGTGTTTCAGGGCGCGGCGGCCGGGGCGGCTTCCCACTGTGACGCCACCGAGCGCGCGGCGTTCTGCACCGCGTAGCCCACGCGGCTGTCCGCGGCCACGTCCTGCACCACCCGGCGGGCGGTGGGGGTGCGCTGATACAGAAGACCGCCCAGCGCTTGAATCTTCAGCGTGTCCGGCAGGCGCGGGTGGCGCACGACGTTGCCCAGAATCTCCTCCGCGCGGCGGTGCTGGAAGAGGGCCACCGCGCGCAACGCGGCCTGCTGGATGCGCGGGTTGGGGTCCCAGATGAACGCGGCCAGCGGGTCCAGGGCGCGCGGGTCGCCCAGGAGCGCCAGGTCCTCGATGGCGAGCGTGCGGATCTCCTCCGGCGCGGGCTCCGAGGCCCACAACAGGCCCCTCAGCAGCGGCTGGTCCGCGGCGCCGGAGGCTCCGGTCTCCACCGGGGTCCGGGCGGGGGCAACGCGCTCCGCGGGGGCCTTCTCGGGCTTCGGGGCGGCCTTGGGCGCCGCGGCCGGAGGGGCCGACGGGGCCTGGGCGTGCGCGGCGGCGGTCAGGAGCAGGGCGGCGGCGAGGAGCGGTCGCATGGGCCCGTTCTACCCGAAACCCGGGAAGCCCGGCAGCGCGCCGGGGGGACCCCCCGGGTCGTTCGCGACATTTTCTTGACGGGATCGCCGGGTGTGGGACCTTGCCGGTGCTACAGGCGTGTTGCGAACGGAGGTCGAAGTCACCATGGGTGCGGCGGTCGCGAGCTGGCAGACACTGGAGAACGTCACGGTGGAGTGTACCCACTGCGGCGTGATGATGACACTCCAGCCCGGAACCCGGGTGAAGTACTACCGGTGCGGTTCGTGCCACCGCTGGGTGTCCAGCACCTACAGCGAGGTCTTCCGCGCGGACGCGAAGATGCGCACGCACCCGGTGAAGGACACCTCGGACGCGGACGCGCGCTTCGTGGAGGTGAAGGACCGGCTGGACAAGTGGCTCTCCGCCGTCCAGGAGCAGTGCCCGTACCAGACGTTGGGCGTGTCGCCGTTGGATACGCCGGACGTGATTCGCGCGCGCTTCCACGCGCTGGCCCTGGAGCGGCACCCGGACCGGGGCGGCTCCGCGGAGCAGATGCGCGAGGTCAACGACGCCTACGAGCGCATCCTCAAGCACCGTCAGCGCAAGCGGCTGGAGGCCATGGCGTCCGGCACGTCCACGCGCGCCACGCCCGCGTCCGTCCTGCCCGCGCGCAGCAGGTAGAACCAGAAGAGGACTCCCAGCGACAGGCCCAGCCCCACCTTGGCCCAGGTGGGGAACAGGTGGCCCGGGGAGATGAAGCCCTCCACGAAGCCGATGCCGGCCAGGAAGGGCGCGCAGCCCACCACCAGCTTCACGGCTTCACGGCCGCGCGCCTGGAGCGCCTGCGCGCGCGGCAGCTCGCCAGGGTCAATGAGCGCCTGGCCCACCATCAGCCCCGCGCCGCCCGCGATGACGATGATGGACAGCTCCACGGGCCCGTGCGCGGCGATGAAGTCCAGGAAGCCCGCCGTCATGCCCTCGCGGAAGCACAGCGCTCCCACCGCGCCAATGAGCACGCCGTTGTTCACGAGCGTGAAGATGGGCCCGATGCCCAACAGGATGCCGGACGCGAACGCGAACAGCGTGACCGTGAGGTTGTTGGTCGCGATGCCGGAGGCCACTGCATTGGGCGGCGCCACGGACAACAAATCATCCGTCCACATGCGCCCCTGTGCCACGTAGCGCCGCACGCCCTCCGGCACCAGCAGCTCCGCGCCGCGCGGCTCCAGCGTCACCACCAGCGCGCCCAACAGCAGCCCCAGCACCAGCAGCCCCGCGCTCACGCCCACGAAGCGCGCCTCGCGGCGCAGGGTGGCGGGGAAGTCCCGCCGGAAGAAGTCGCGCGTGGAGGCCCAGCGCTCGCGCGGCGGCTGGTAGATGGCGCCATACGCCTGGGCGCACAGCTGGTTGAGGAAGCGGTGCGCGTCCGTGCCCGGATAGAACGTCTGCGCCTGCGCCAGGTCCGCGGCCGCGCGCCGGTACAGCGTGTCCAGCGTGCGCAGCTCCGCCAGGCTCAAGCGGCCCGCGCGCTGGCGCGTCAGCAGCGCCTGGAGCGCGTCCCAGTCCGGCCGGCGCCGCGTGACGAACGTGGGCAGGGGCGCGGCCATGTCAGTGGACCGCCTTCGCGCGCGTGCGCAGGAAGGCCTCCATGGTCTCCGGCGACTGGAGCACCCGCGTGCGCTCGTCGTCCGTCAGGGAGGCGCCCACGCGGTCCACCAGCCTCGTGCCCAGCCGCCGCCGCACCTCCGGCTCCAGGCCGGGCGCGCGCGCGAGGAACGCCAGCACCAGCTCCACGTCCTCCGCGTCCAGGGGGCGCTGCACGCTCGCGTCCGTGGCCGGCGCGTCCACCGGGGGCGCCTGCGTGTACTTGTCCAGGTCGATGGCCTCCTCACGCACCAGCACGGTGCCCGCGAGCATGTCGCCCAACCGGCGGTGGCGTGAGTCCAGCAGCATGGTGATGCAACCGGTGGCGTAGAGCACCGGCAGGAAGTCCACCGCGCGACACAGGTTTCTCACCGCGCTCTCGAAGAAGCCCACCGGTGAGCCATCCTCGCGCACCACCCGGATGCGCAGCGCGCGCTTGCCGGGTGTCTGTCCATGGAAGAAGACCTCCGCCACCGTCCAGTACAGCCATTGCGTGGCGAAGAGGCCCACCGCGAGCAGTGTCTGCGTGAGCCCCGACAGCGCCTGGAATGCCCCCAGCACGTCGGACACCAGCAGGGTGATGACGAAGTAGAGCGCCACCCAGAAGAAGAACAGCAGGCTCGCGTCCACCAGCCACGCAAGACAGCGGTAGCCGATGCCGGCCACGGGCAGGGACAGGGCCACCCGCTCGGGCGTGGCGACGTCGACATGGGGTGCGGGGGCGGAGGGAGTCATGCGCGTGGGACGCACAGCATACGCCTTTGCCATCCAGGACGCGCCATCCGCGCGCATGCGGGCACCCGCCTCGGGCATTGGACGAAACACCGGGTAAAACATCCGAATGTGGACGCGGATCGTATGTCCCAAGGGCGACAGCGATCACGACCTGACGGACGAGGCCCTGGATTTCCATGCGTTCCATGCGCAATTGACAGTCCTGCGCGGGTCCGTTCGCACGAGGCCTTGGATGATGTTAGGGTCTCGGTTGGCTGGATTTGCTTGAAACGAAAAAGGAGGTTCGGCCCGAACGGGCCAGTTCGGCAGTCGCAGGCGCAGTTCGCAGGGCAGCAGTGACAGGACCCCCGGATGGAGTTGAAGCGCGGTTCTCGCACGCTCAGCACAGGCGGAAGTTCCGCCGCGGTTCCACCGACTCCGGGGCAGGTTGAAGTCGACAGGTAGCATTGAAAGCAATTCGCCACGACGGCTGGGGGGCCATCGCATGGCAGCGAATCAATCGGCAGTTCGTATTTCGATTCTCGAAGGACCGTGGGCGGCCTGGCAGGGCTTGTCCGACGGGCTTCGGGGTGAGGGTCATTCCACTTCGGTGACGCGCGACGTGCGCGGCTTCCTGGACGGGCTCGGCACGGATCCACCGCAGGTGGCCATCCTGGACGTGGAGAGCGACGGCGAAGCCGCCATCGGATGCTCCGTGACAGAGGGGCTCAACCTGCTGCGTGAGGCCCGCAAGCGCCGGCTGGAGGTGCGCATGCTGCTGCTGTCCGCGGTGAGCACGCCGGAGGTCATCTCCCAATGCTTCGACGAAGGGGCTTCGGGGTATCTCTTCCGCGCGGGGCTGGGCGTGAACGCGGTGTCCTCCGCGGTGCAGTCGCTGGTGCGGGGCGAGCGCCTCTTCCCGGTGCAACTGTTGCGCAACGACTTCGAGCATCCGCCGGTGACGTCACCCACGGCGAGCGTCCTGTTGCTGCTCACGCAGCGCGAGCGCGAGGTGCTGCAGTACGTGGCGGGCGGAGCGGACAACCTGAAGATCGCCGCGCACCTGCAAATCGCCGAGCGCACGGTGAAGTCACACGTCACGCAGCTCTACCGCAAGCTGGGCGCGGAGAACCGCACCCAGCTCGCCCTGCGCGCCTGCCACCTGGGCGTCAGGCCTCCGCCGGACCTCTAGCGGGGCCGGCCCACCCTCCCCGTTGAAGCGGGGAGGGCGCGGTGGGAAGCGCACGCGGCCTTCAGTTCTTGTTGCGGGCCGCGTCCTCTTCCATCTTCTTGCGGAGGCTCAGGGGACGCATGTCCGTCCAGACCTCCTTGATGTACTCCAGGCACTCGGCCTTCAGGCCCTGCTTGCCGGCGTCCTTCCAGCCCAGCGCGTTCTCACGGTCCGCGGGCCAGATGGAGTACTGCTCTTCGTGATTGACGACGACCTTGTAAACGGTCGTGTCTTCGCGCTCGTCGCTCATGGGGTGTGGCTCCTGGAAGCTGGGGACCCCCTTTCGTCGCACACCCGGGGAAAAGCGGTCAAGGTAGGCGATTGCGACAAATCCGGGGCCTTCCTGGGAGGGCGGATCCGCGCCCGGCCGCCCGCCGGGGCTGCACCCGGAAGCCGCTTCCGTGACACGAGCGGCGTGGGGCGCGGATACTCGGCCGCATGCGCATCTGGAAGAACGCCGTGTCGGGGCTCGTGCTCCTCGTTGGGGGCGCCTGGGCCTCGCTGGCCCTGGCATTGACGGGGGCGGGGCCGGAGGGGTCGCACGTGGCCCGGAGCCTCGTGGCGGTGGTCCTGGTGGCCCTGGCGGTGGCGGCCTGGCGGTGGCGTTCACGGCGCTGGGGCGTGGCGGTGATGCTGCTGGGCTGCGTGTCCGTGTACGGATGGGTGCGGACGTTCCAGCCCTCCAACACGCGGGACTGGGCGCCGGACCTGGTGCGGGCGCCGTGGGCGGAGGTGGCCGGGACGAAGGTGACGCTGCACGACGTGCGCGACTTCCGCTACCGCAGCACCACGGACTGGGACCCCGCCTGGTACACGGCCACCTACGACACGGACGCGCTCACGGACGCGTCGTTCATCGTGGAGCCGTTCTCCGGCTTCTATGGCGCCGCGCACACGATGGTGAGCTTCGGCTTCCAGGACGGCCGCCACGTGGTGTTCTCCGTGGAGGTGCGGCGCGAGCAGGGCGAGACCTTCTCCGCGCTGGGCGGCCTGTTCCGCCGCTTTGAAATCACCTACGTCGTGGGTGACGAGCGGGACCTGGTGCAGCTGCGCTCCAACTTCCGCCATGACGACGTGTATGTGTATCCGGTGAACGCTTCGAAGGAGCGCATCACCGCGTTCTTCATGGACATGGTGCAGCGGATGAACGGGCTGCACACGCAGCCGGAGTTCTACGACACGCTCACCAGCAACTGCACCACCAACCTGGTGCGCCACTTCGAGAAGGTGGCCACGAAGAACGTGCCGTATGACCACCGCACGCTGATGCCGGCGTTCTCGGATGCGCTCGCGTACGAGCTGGGCATCATCGACACGGACGTACCGCTGGAGCAGGTCCGCCGGCGCTACCACATCAACGCGCGAGCGCTGGCCGCGCAGGGGCGGGACGACTTCTCCGCCCGCATCCGCGCGCCGCTGGAGACCGCCGCCGCGCCCGCGCCCTGACGTCTGGCCTCAGGTGCCTGTCGCGGCCAGGGGCTCCTTGGGCGTCAGGTCGCGCTTCAGGTGCTTGTCGTAGTGGGCCTCCAGCGCGGTGAAGTAGCCGCGCTCCTCCCACATCTCCTGGAGGAGCCGGTCGGTGAGCGACCTCACCTCCGCGTTCTCGGTCTTTGGGTCGGGCACGCGGGGGCCGTGCTTCGGATCCAGGAAGATGCGCGTGGCCTCGGCCATCAGCACCCGGCTGCTCCGGAAGAGGCGGCGCAGCGCCTGGTTGACGGGCCGGGAGTCCATCTCCGAGCAGGCGGCGACGATGGCCTCCTGCACCTTGAGGGGCGCGTCCCCCTGGAGCGAGGCCGCGTCCAGGTCGCCGCGCTCCAGCGCGTGGTGCAGCAGGTAGCCGTGGTGCAGGCACACGCTCGTCAGGTCCACACAGTCCTTCACCCAGAGGACGAAGAAGATCTTGCGGAACACCTTGCGCACGGGGAAGAGCGCCACGGCCTTGAGATAGGACACCAGGTGTCCGCCCAGGCCGCGCGCGTCGTATGAGCCGGCGAGCACCGCCACGGCCTTGTCCGGCGCCTTCAGGTCCTTGCACTTGAGCTGGTCGCGCACGGACTGCTCGCGCACCTGCCGCAGTGCGTAGTCGTCCAGGAAGGGCACGGGGATGAGTGGGGTGAGCCCGGCCGCCACGGCGTGGAAGGCCACGCGGGCGAGCGAGGGCGGCACGGCGTTCGGCGGACGGGCGTTGGGGGTTTCAGCCATGGCTTGTCTCATAACCGCTTCCGCCCGGGCTGCCTTCCACCAGTAGAGTGGGATTGTCATGAACCCGGCGCGAGGCGCGGGGCAGGGAAAGGCGTTGCACGACATGAAGGCGAAGGCGAAGCAGGAGCTCCCCGTCGTGCCCTTCGCGTCCGAGAAGGCGTGGGAGAAGTGGCTGGAGAAGAACCACGTCGACTCTCCGGGCGTCTGGGTGAAGCTCGCCAAGTTCGAGTCCGGCATCCCGTCCGTGACGTATGCGCAGGCGCTGGAGGTGGCGCTCTGCTACGGCTGGATCGACGGGCAGAAGGGCGCGTTCGACTCGGAGTACTGGCTCCAGCGCTTCACGCCGCGCAAGCCGCGCAGCAAGTGGTCGAAGATCAACTGCGGCAAGGTGGAGGCCCTGGTCGCCTCCGGACGCATGAAGCCCGCGGGCCTGCGCGAGGTGGAGTCCGCCCGCGCGGATGGCCGCTGGGAGGCGGCGTACGCGGGGCAGAGGACCATGGAGGTGCCGGAGGACCTGAAGCTCGCGCTGGAGAAGAACCCGAAGGCGAAGGCGGCCTTCGCCGCGCTCAAGGGCGCCAACCGCTACGCCATCCTCTTCCGGCTCCACGACGCGAAGAAGCCGGAGACGCGCGTGCGGCGGTTGGAGAAGTTCGTCGCGATGCTGGAGGCCGGGGAGCTGATCCACGGCTGAGCACGTCGCGACGGCCTGCTACGGCAGGATGCGCTGCCCGAGATGAGGTTCGCGCGGGTCTCGCCGCTCATCAATGACGCCGCCACGCGCACGCCCAGCGGCTGCCGCTGGAAGAACGCGGTCTCGCGCATCGCGAACTCCTACGGGTTCGCCGGGTCATGCCGTGTGGAGGCCTCGGCCGGGTACCATCCGGAGCATGAGCACCCCGATCGATCCCCTCATGCGCGTGGCCTACCGTGGCGCCTATCACCTGGCGCTCGCGTGGTGGTTCGTGCGCCGTCCGCACACGGAGGGCACGCTCGTGGGGGTGTGGCGTGGGCGGGAGGTGCTGCTGTTACAGAACTCCTACAAGCAGGCCTTCTCCCTGCCGGGCGGAGGCCGGCACCGCGGCGAGTCTCCATCAGAGACGGGCGCGCGGGAGCTGCGCGAGGAGGTGGGCCTGGACGTGCCGGCATCGAGCCTGCGTGCCGTGTGCGACCTGCGCCACACGGATGAGTTCAAGCGCGACCTGTGTCACTTCGTCGAGCTGGAGCTCGATTCAGAGCCCCGGCTCGTGCTCGACCAGCGCGAGGTGGTGTGGGCCCGGTGGCTCGACGTGGAGACCGCGCTGCGCCTGCCGCTCATGCCCGTGGTGCGCGCCTACCTGGAGGATGCCGCGCGGCGGCGGTGACGCATGCCCACTCGCTCGTCCCCTTGGCGTGAAGGCGGGCTTAGCCCTGTCTTGCACCCACCACTCCGCCACCTCACCTTTCGACGATTGGAATTGAACGGGAGCGGAGGTGGCCATGCTTCAAGAAGCCAGGACAACGCCTTTGCAGGACGTGGGGCGTGGGGTGTTGGGCTCGTTCATGGTCGGCGCCGGCACGGGCCATCTCTCCTTCGCGCGAGGGCCCTTCCAGGCGCAGGTGCCTGACTGGGTTCCCATGGACAAGGACCTCGTCGTCCTGCTCTCCGGCGTGGTCGAAATCGGCCTCGGGCTGTCCCTGCTCTTCGACAAGCGGCACCGGATTCCCCTGGGATTGGGACTGGCGGCCTTCTTCGCGGCTGTCTTCCCCGGCAACCTGCACCAGTACGACAAGCGCCTCTCCGCGTTCGGCCTGGATACGGACCGCAAGCGCCTGGTCCGGCTGTTCTTCCAGCCCGTGCTGATGGCCTGGGCCCTGTGGTCCACCGGTGCCCGGAAGGCGTTGCGGTAGACCCCAGGGCTTCTCCGGGACGAGGGCTACGGCGCGAGCTTCAGCAGCAGCAGGTCGCCGTTCCCCTGGGACGTATGGACCGTCCCCTCCACCGTACCAACGCGGACAGTCACCCCAGACCTCTCAAGCCCCAACGCACAGCCCTGCCTTGCATGACGCCTCCCGGTTGCTTCGGGACGGCGTGATTGCATTCTCAATACCAGTCGAGTGGTTTTGGACAGACAACTGCGTTCGCCGCGCTGTTGCATGTCTGGGATGGTGGGGTTCCCTCCGAGTGAAGGCAGACGCTCTTGAAGGAAAGAGTGACGGATGGCGCGGGACGGCGGACTACTTCGCTTCGCCCATGACTTCGATCGTGTGCTTGAGCCGCTCCAGGCCCAGGCGCACCAGGGCGCCGCGCAGGTCGGGCTGGCCCAGGAAGGCCTTCTTGAACACGTCGCGCTCCAGCTTGAGGAGCGTGCAGGGCGTCACGGTGCGCACGGTGGCGGTGGCCAGCCGGCTGCGCAGCAGGGAGATCTCCCCGAACAGGGCGCCTTCCTCCAGCTTGGGATAGGCGGACTGGCGGCCGTCGCTGTGCGTGTGGAAGACCTCGCACTGGCCCCGGATGAGGACGTAGAGCGCGTCGCCCGGCTGGCCGCGGGTGAGCAGCGTCTCCCCGGCGGGGACGGTGCAGGGGACGAAGGCATCTCCCAGCTCGTGCTGCACCTCCGGGGGCAGGGCGGCGATGAGCGGGTTGCTGCGCAGCGCGTCCGCGAGCAGGCGCTCCCGGGCGGCCACCTGCATCTGCTCCCCCTTCACGCCGTAGTCCTTGCCCAGCTCCCGGACGCCGGCCTGGGTGAGCTCCAGCAGCACGGCGTCCTCTACCGTCACGATGGTGGCGGTGCGCTGCGTGCCGGTGAGCAACGCCAGCTCCCCGAAGAACTCGCCGGCCCCCAGCCGGCCGACCTCCGTGTTGCCGCCGTGGTCGCCGCCGCGTAGCACCGCGACGCGGCCCTCCAGCACCACGAACATCGAGTTTCCCGGGTCGCCCTCGCGCACCACCACCTGTCCCGCGGGCAGGTAGCGTGTGCAGACAGGCTGCTGCTCGGAGGCACCTTCCGCCTCCGCCGGGGCACCGGTCGCCGCCGAGGGCGCGGCGTGAGTCGCGGGCGTCTGTCCGGCGGCGGCCGGAGCGGACGGGTGGGCGGACAGCAGGGCCTGCAGGCGCGCGAACAGGGACATGGTGCGCAAATGCTACCGACCCGCCCGGGCAGAAACTGTGAAGCGCTTCACAGGCGGCGTGGAGGCGGCCTGAAAGACAGCCAGGCGGCCAGGAGGCGTCCTTGAGCAGGGATTGACGGGCGTACGCCACGTCTGTGTTCATCCTACCTGACGCGGCGGGACGGACGCCGGGATGGCGTGGGCGGACCGGGACGCCCTACAGTCCCAGGCCCATGGGAGACACGCTGGACGTCGTGGTGGACCTGGGGGATGTGGGAGAGACGGCCGCGGACGCCGTGCTGCTGAAGTACGCGCAGGGCTTCCATGGGGCGGACGGCGCGGTGGCGCGCCGGCTGGAGGGGGCGGGTGTGGGCATGGACGCCTTCGACCTGCTCCCCGGGGACCACCGCTTCATCGAGTCGCGCCGGAGCCTGGGCGCCCCGTGGGTGCTCTTCCTGGGCACGGTGCGGCTGAGGCAGTTCGGCTACCACGAGATCCGCCAGTTCTCCGTGCGCGCGCTCCAGCTGCTGGAGCCCCGGCACGAGGTGCGCCACCTCGCGTGCACGGTGCACGGCCCCAACTACGGCCTGGACGAGGACGAGGCCGTGCTGGCCCTGGTGGGCGGCTTCGTGGACGCGTTCCAGCGGGGCAGTGGCCCCCGCCACCTGGAGCGCATCACGGTGGTGGAGCTGAACCCCAAGCGCGTGGAGCGGCTGCGCAAGGCGTTGGCGCTGGGGCTGGGGCTCACGCCGGGCGTGGAGCCGCTGATGGGGGCCACGGGCTTCCGCGTCCGGCGGACGTCCCGCTTCGTCCAGGCGCCGCCCATGGCCTCCGCGGGCGCGAACTCCAACGAGAAGCCCCATGCCTTCGTGGCGATGCCCTTCGCGCAGGAGCTGGAGGACACCTACCACTACGGCATCCTGAACCCCGTGAAGGCGGCGGGGCTGCTGTGCGAGCGGGTGGATCAGGCCGTCTTCGACGGTCCCATCATCCAGCGCATCCGGGACCGCATCGACACCGCGAAGGTCGTCATCGCGGACCTGTCGCTGGCCAATCCCAATGTCTATCTGGAGGTGGGCTATGCCTGGGGACGCGGCAAGCCCACCCTGATGCTGGTGCGCGACGTGCGCGAGTTGCGCTTCGACGTGTCCAGCTACCGGTGCCTCGTCTACAAGAACATCCGGCACCTGGAGGAGCTGCTGACGCAGGAGCTGAAGCGCATCGGCTGATCCGGGCGCGAGGTCGGTAGGGGGCGAGGAGTGTCTGTCACCAGCCGCGCGCGGCGACCTCCCACGTCGCCACACCCACGTCACCCCGAATGACATGCAGCCGCGGATGCTGTGGGACGGAAACACAGACATGGTTGGGCACCACGCGCACCCGCTCGCCGATGCGCGGGCGCCACGTCGTGCCGGACACGTCCAGCAGGCCGTGCTCCTCCGACAGGTTCTTCACCACGACCTCCGGCCGGTCCAGCAGGACGCCATAGTCAGGTGCCAGCCCTTCCTCCTTCACCAGCGCCTTGGCCCCCGCGTCGATGACCACCTGGCCCGGCACCGCGGTGCTCACCACCGTGGCCAGCACGGAGTATGCGCACTCCGACCAATCACAGGCGCCAATGACGGCGGCGTTGCGGTCGTTGAGCACGTTGAGGCCAGGGCGGATCTCCGTGAGGCCCTTCACGGCATGGGATTGCCAGAGCGTCGGTGTGGATCCGCCGCTGACCACCTCCGGCGGCAGGCCCGCGCTCTTCAGGGCGTCCACGAACGTCGCGACCGCGTCTGACTGGGCCTGCATCACGGCGGGCAGCTCCGCCTGGGGAACGCGGATGTGGCCCGCGAAGAAGGTCAGCCCGCGAAAGGAGACCCCGGACGTGGATGCTGCCGAGCGAGCCAGGGCCACGGCGTCATCCGGCGAGCGCAGTCCCACGCGGCGCATGCCCAGGTCCACCTCCACGAGCACGCCCACGGTGCGCCCGGCATCCCGCGCCGCGCGCGCCAGCCCCTCCAGCACCTCAAGGGAGTCGAGCGCCACGGTGAGCCGCACGCGCGAGGGCAGGGCCATCAGCCGGGCCAGCTTGCGCGCGCCCACCGGCGGATACGCGAGCAGCACGTCGTCGGACACGGACGCCATGACCTCGGCTTCCAGGACGGTGGCCACCGTGACGCCAGAGGCTCCCGCCGCGACCTGCATCGCGCCCAGCTCCACCGTCTTGTGCGTCTTCGTATGGGGGCGCCAGCGCAGGCCCTGCTCGCGGGCATAGGTCGCGACGCGCTGGAGGTTCCGCTCCACGCGGTCCAGGTCCACGAGCGGAGCGGGCGTGTCGAGCGAGTCGAGGAAGGTGGAGGACATGAGGCGCATGCTGGCACCACGCTCCTCGACCCGTCACCCGAATCCCTGGCCTTGCGTTCGCGGGACTACGCCGCCGGCTCGAAGCTCACCGTGGGCCGCTGCCAGCTCCAGCCGCCGCCCTTCAAGGCCTCCGTCGCCTGCGCATCCAGCACGCGCAGCGCCGCGAGCACGTCCGCGGGCGGGCGGGGTGCCCCCGGTGCGCTCTCCACCTCGAAGCGCGGGGGAATGGCCGCGGCATCCTGGCCGCCCATCACCACGCGGATGCGGCAGTTCTGCGGCGACAGCTCCGTCTCCCCGGACCAGGACACGTCCTGGACGAAGAGGTCCACCGCGCCCAGCACCTTCTGCCCCTTCAGCTTCGTCACCACCGCGTCCAGGGAACCCTTCGCGCGTGCGTTCCGCTTCTTTCCAAGACGGGTGAGCGTCCACCAGGCCAGGCCGCCCGCGAGGATGGGCGAAAGGATGAAGTAGGGGATGAGCGGGCTCATGGGGCGGCAGGCTGCCACGAAATCCGGAAGAAGAAACGCCCGTCTCCCAAGCACCTGAAGCTTGGGAGACGGGCGCGGGGAGAAGCCCGGCTACTGCGGCGGGGGCGCGGCGACCTTCTTCGTCGCGTTGGGCTTGTACGTCATGCCCAGCTCGTTGAAGACGAAGGAGTAGACGTCCACCTCCTCCTCGATGCGCGCGGACAGCGGCGTGCCCATGCCGTGGCCCGTCTCCGCGTTGGCGCGCAGCAGGATGGGCTTGGGGGACGCCGTGGCCGCCTGCATCCGGGCCACCATCTTGCGCGAGTGGAACGGATCCACGCGCGGGTCATTGGCGCCGGAGGTGAAGAGCACCGGCGGGTACTTCGTCCCGTCCTTCACGCGGTGCACCGGCGAATAGGCATACAGCGCCTTGAACTGCTCCGGGTCCTTCACCGAGCCGTACTCGGTCACGTTGAACTGGCCGTTGGGCGTCAGCTCCGTGCGCAGCATGTCGTAGATGCCCACGCGCGCCACCACCGCTCCGTACTGCTCCGGGTGCTGCGTCAGCGCCGCGCCCATCAGCAGGCCGCCGTTGCTGCCGCCCTGGATGGCCAGCTTCTTCGGCTGCGTGTACTTCTGGTCCACCAGCAGCTTCGCGCACGCGTAGAAGTCGTCGAACACGTTCTGCTTGTGCGTGAGCGAGCCGGCCTTGTGCCACTCCTCACCGAACTCCGAACCGCCGCGCAGGTTCGCCACCGCGAACACGCCGCCCTGCTCCAGCCACATGCCCGTCAGCGGGCTGTAGCCCGGGTTGATGGACACGTTGAAGCCGCCGTAGCCCGTGAGCCACGTGGGGTTGTTCCCGTTCAGCTTCGTGCCCTTCTTCTTCAGGATGGAGAGCGGCACCTTCGTACCGTCCTTGGACGTGGCCTCCGTGCGCACCACCTCCACGTCGCTCATGTCGATGGGCGCCGTGCGCGCCAGCGCCGTCTTCGTCACCTTGCCGTCCGCCGCCGTGAAGCGGAACCACGCGGCCGGCTGGGTGAAGCTGCCGTTGACGAAGAGCACGTCATCCGCGCCCTGGCGCACCAGGCCTCCCACGAACGACACCGGCAGCGTGGGCACCAGCCCCAGCGCCTTGCCCGTCAGGTCCACCATGCGCAGCTGGGACGGACCGCCCAGCTGCTCCAGCAGGTACAGGCGGCCCTTCGTCGGGACCACGGCCTGCACGGTCGCCTGGCCCTCGGGGACGACCACGGTCGCCTTGTCCAGCGTGGGCGTGGTCAGCGGCAGGCGCAGCACCTTGCCCTTCGGCGCGTCCTTGCGGCTGAGCAGGTACGCCGCGCCGTCGCTGCCGAAGCGCGCCGACACCACCTTGTCCGCGTACTTCGCCACCTGCGTCCAGGTGCCCTTGGGGCCGTGCAGGTACAGGTCGAACTCACCGCCGTCGCCGTTGGCCACGCGCGCGAAGGTGTACTGGCCGTCGTCGCTGGACTCCAGGTCCGTCATCGCGATGCGCGGGAAGTCCTTGCCCAGCGCGTACGTGTCCTTCTCCGTGGGCGTGCCCAGCGCGTGGAAGTACACCTGCTGGTACACCTCGCGGTCCACGGGCGGGCGCTCCTCGCCGCGCGGGTAGCGCGTGTAGAAGAAGCCCGTGCCCTTCGCGTTCCACGCGAGGCTGCCACCCGCCGTGCCGCCGTTGACGCGGGGGACCAGCTCGTTGGGCATCGCCTTCGCCGTGGCCACGTCCCACACGGACACGTCACCGCTCTCCGTGCCGCCCTTGGACATGGACACGGCGACCTTCTTGCCGTCATGCGACAGCTGGAACCAGTCGATGGTCGTCTTGCCGGACGTGTCCACCTGCGTGGGGTCCACCAGCACGCGCTCCTTCGACGTGTCGTCCAGCGAGCCCACCACGATGAGCGTGGGCTGCTGCTTGGGCGGCTGGAACTTCAGCCCCAAGAGCGTGCCGCCCTGTTCATCCAGGCCGCCGTAGGAGGGCGACTTCCAGGACAACAGCTCCGTGATGCGCTGGCGCAAGGGCTCGCGGCCCGGGAGCTTGTCCAGGTACGTGCGCGTGTAGGCGTTCTGCGCGTCGGTCCACTGCTGCACCTTCGGATCCGTCGCGGACTCCATCCACTGGTACGGGTCCGCCACGGTGGTGCCGTGGTAGGTGGTCTCCACGGGCTGCTTCTCCGCGGCGGCGGGCTTCGCGGGCGCCTTGCCCGCCGCTCCTGACACGAGCGGCAACAGCAGCGCTGCGGTCGTGACTGCGATTCTGGACTTCATGGTTCACCTCGCATGCGGGTGGTTTCCTGCGGGACGCTCATCGCAGGGGCAGCTCCACCAGGGCGGTGGAGAAGGTGTCGAAGGTCTCGTTGGCGTTGGGCTTCGTGCCCTCGTCCATGTTGCCGAGCATCAGCGCGAAGACGACGCGCGGGTGCTCCGTGTCATTGGGCCGCTCCGCCACGCCCACGAAGCACTTCTGGCCCGTGAGCGTTCCCGTCTTCGCGCGGATGCGGCCCGCGGTGGACGGCTTCGTCTTGCGCCCCGCCAGCGTCCCGTCCACGCCCAGCACCGGCAGGCTGTCCACCAGCGCGGCGCCATACGGCTCCTGGAGGCTGGTGAGCAGCACGCGCGCCATGCCCCGGGGTGACGCCAGGTTGTAGCGGGACAGGCCGCTGCCATCCACGGGACGCAGGTCCTTGGTGGGCACGCCCCGGCGCGCCAGCTCCGCCACCAGGGCCGTGCGCAGCGCGGCGTAGCCTTCGTTGCCGGTGCGCTCGCGAGCGAAGCGCATGCCCAGCCGCTCCGCGTACAGGTTGAGGCTCTCCTTGTTCGTCACGCGCACCAGCTCCGACAGGGGCGGACTGGTCAGCTCCACCAGCGGTGACGGCATGGGGGGCAGGGGCGGGG
>NZ_RAVY01000193.1:0-18020 GCF_003611625.1 Corallococcus sp. CA054B | reverse complement strand
GGGCATGAGCGTGCCCCGCCCCAACCCCCTGCTGTCGGACCGCGACGTGGACTTCCAGCTCTACGAAGCGCTGGACACCACCGCCCTCTGCGCGCTGCCCGCCTTCCAGGAGCACTCGCGCGACACCTTCGCGCTCCTCCTGGACAGCACCCGCCGCTTCGCCCGCGAGGTGCTCGCCCCCACCTACCGGCCCATGGACGCCGCCCCGCCCGTCTTCGAACACGGCCGCGTGCGCGTCCATCCCGCCATGCGCTCGCTCTACGCGGGCATGGTCGACCTGGGCCTGCTCACCGCCACCCGCCCTCCCGGCGTCGGCGGCCAGCAGCTCCCGCTCACCGTGCACGCCGTGGCCAGCGCCTACCTCATGGCCGCCAACCTGAGCGCCTATGGCTACCTGGGCCTCACGATTGGCGCCGCGCACCTGCTGGAGGTCTTCGGCACGCCCTTCCTGCGTGACACCTTCATGGCCCGGCTGTACCGCGGCGAGTGGACCGGCACCATGGCCCTCACCGAGCCCCAGGCCGGCAGCAGCCTCGCGGACGTGAAGACGCGCGCCACGCCCGCGCCGGACGGCTCCTACCGCCTCCAGGGCTCCAAAATCTTCATCAGCAGCGGCGACCAGGACTTCACCGACAACGTCGTGCACCTCACCCTCGCCCGCATCGAGGGCGCGGAGGGCGGCACGCGCGGCGTGTCCCTCTTCGCCGTGCCCGCGAAGAGGCCCCAGGGGGACACCTTCGTCCCCAACGACGTCCAGGTGGCCGGCGTCATCCACAAGATTGGCTGGCGCGGCCTGCCCAGCCTCGTCCTCAACTTCGGCGAAGCCAATGACTGTCACGGCTGGCTCGTGGGCCAGCCCGGACGCGGGCTCGCGTGCATGTTCCAGATGATGAACGAGGCGCGCATCATGGTGGGCCTCAACGGCGTGTCCACCGCCGCCGTCGCCTACCAGGAGTCGCTCGCCTACGCGCGTGAGCGCCCCCAGGGCCGCCCCGCCGGCATCCGCGACACCACGCGCGCCCAGTCCCCCATCATCGAGCACGCGGACGTGCGGCGCATGCTGCTGCGCCAGAAGTCCATCGTGGAGGGTGGCCTCGCGCTCCTGCTCACCACCTCCACCCAGGCGGACCTCGCGCACCACGCCCCGGACGAAGCCACGCGCAAGCGCGCGCAGCTGCTGCTGGACCTGCTCACCCCCATCGCCAAGACGTTCCCCGCGGAGAAGGGCTTCGAATCCAACGCGCTCGCGCTCCAGATCCACGGCGGCTACGGCTACTCCAGCGAGTACCTCCCGGAAGCGTGGCTGCGAGACCAGAAGCTCAACAGCATCCACGAGGGCACCACCGGCATCCAGGGCCTGGACCTCCTCGGACGCAAGGCGGTGGCGGAGGGCGGCGCCGCGCTCCAGGCGCTCGACGAGGAGGTGCGGGCCACCACCGCCCGAGCCCGCGCCGCGGGCGTGGCGCCCGCCTGGAGCGATGCATTGGAAGACGCGCTCCAGCAGGCCGCATCCCTCACGCTGGAGCTGGGAGCGCGAGGCATGGCGGGCGAGGTGGACGTGATGCTCCGGCACAGCACGGACTTCCTGGAACTCTTCAGCGTGGTGGCCGTGGCGTGGCGCTGGCTCGCGCAGGCAGCCGCCGCGAAGGAAGGACTCTCTCGCGCGCCCTCACCGGAGGACACCGCCTTCTACGAGGGCAAGCTCGCCGCCGCGCAGTACTGGTTCGCGGTGGAGGTGCCGCGCGTGCCGCTGCTCGCCCACCTGTGCCGCACGGGCGAGGACTCCTACGCGCGCATGCGTCCGGACTGGTTCTGACATGTCCGTCTCCTTCCACCTGTGCCAGCCCGGGAAGGGCGCCTCGTGCGGTGCCTGCTGCGGCCTCTACAACTTCCGCGACCACTCGCGCGCGGCGCTGACCCGCAGGCTCACGGCGCAGACGGAGCGGCTCTCCCGCACGCCCCACACGCCCGAGGCCTACGGCGAGGCCGCGCGCGAACTCACCGCGAACCGGGACGCCCCCGCGCTCTTCCCCATCGTGCGGGTGTGTCCCCTGCTGGGCTTCCTGGACGCGGAGCACCAGCGCGTGGGCTGCCTGGGCCACCCGCTGGTGACGGGCGGCACGGACCTGCGCGACTGCGGCGTCTACCGCGCCACCGTCTGTGAGACGTTCACCTGCCCGTCCTTCGGCTGGCTCACCGACGCGCAGGCCCGGCTGGTCCAGGCAGCCTGCGCGGACTGGTACCTCTACGGCCTCGTCATCACCGACGTGGAGTTCGTGCGCGGCTGCCTGAAGCTCCTCGAGTGGGAGCTGGGAGGCCCCGCGTCCCCGGACCTCCTGCGCGAGCGTCCCGAATCGCTCGCCGCCGTGCGCCACCTCTTCGCCCTCAAGGAGACGGCGCCCGGCCGCGACGGGCAGTCCGCCGTGTTCGGCCGCTTCACCCATGACACGGAAGGCGAACCCGCGCCGCGCTCGCTCGACTACGCGGCGCTGGGCACGCGCGCCGCCCCCGAGGACGACGTGGTGCTGTGCCTGGGCTACACGCCCTCGGATGCGACGGAGCTGCTCGCCGCCAGGGCGCTGGTGCGCGAGCACGTGCGCGCCGTGGCCGCCACCTTCCCCGCGTAGCCTGCGCCATCCAGAAGCCAACACCCCGTCGCACGTCTGACGCTTGCAACGGCAGGGGGTCGTCCGCAGGTTCGCCTGCGGGAGGGTTGGCGGATGGGTGGACGTTGGATGTGGTTGGGGATGGTGGGGCTGTGCTCGCTTGCTTCCGGCTGTCAGGAGCATGACACCGAGGACACGGTGCCCGCGGCACCGGCGACGATGCAGACCCGCGACTCCGCGAGCGGCGGACTGATGGTGCCGGCCACGCCCGCGCTGGCGCAGAACACGGTGGACAACAACCGCGCCCCCAGTGGCGACGCGCGGCCCGCGGCGAACGCACAGGTGCCTCCGGACACGGCGCCTCCTCCTCCCGGTGCCCGGCCGCTGCCCGGCCCCCGCGTCAACGAGCCCGCGCAGGGCACCACGGCGCAGGCCCCGGCCCGCCGGAACGCCCAGGCCAATCCGAACGCCGCCCGGCCCCAGCAGGCCGCCCCGGCGAATCCGAACGCCCAGCAGGCCAACGCCCAACAGCAGCCCCAGCCCAACCGGGACGGCGCGCCCGCGACGCAGGCGCCCGCCGAGGGCCGGGTGATGATTGGCGCCCAGGCCGTGCAGGCCAGCGACGACGAGGCCTGGTACGAGGGCGCGGCCAAGGCGGCGCAGGCGGCGGTGACGGACACCTCCGCCAACCGGCCGCTGGAGCAGGTCATCATCGCGTCCAGCACGGTGAGCGGCCGGGTGACGCGCGTGGGCAGGAACACCCTGCACGTGCGCGACGGCGAGGGCACCGTCTACGAGCTCCAGCTCGACCAGCGCAGTCGCGGCCTGCGCCAGGGCCAGCGCGTGCCCCTCAAGGAACTCCAGGAGGGCACCCCGGTGCGCGCGCAGTTCGTGCTCATGGGCGGCCGCACCGTCGCGCGCGACGTGCAGGTGCGGCGCTAGCCCACGCCTCCGCCAACACCTGAAACGACGACACCCGGGAAGCCATGAGGCTCCCCGGGTGCCTGTCTTCGTCCCGGGCTCCCTTCACGCGAAGGGAGCCGGGATGGATGCGGATGCGACTACCAGACGGCCTTGAGCGTCACGCCCGAGTAGGCGGTGTAGCCACGGATCTTCACGTAGTACTTGCCCGCGGTCGTCTTGGTGATGTTGCACGTCTCGTTGTTGCCGGACAGGTACGGACGGCAGTCGTACGAGGCGGTCGTCGGCGAGGAGCCGAACTTCACGAACAGGTCCGCGTCGCCCGTGCCACCCGTGGTGGTGATGGTGACCCGCTTGTTCGCCGGCACGTCCAGCGTGATCCACTCGCTGGTGAAGGAGCCCGAGGCGCCGGAGATGCCCGTCACCGGGACGTTGTTCTGCAGCGTGTTGCCGCCACCGCCACCGCCGGGGGTGTAGGAGCCCTTCAGCGTCACGTTCGAGTACGAGGAGTAGGCGTTCAGCATCACGTAGTACGTGCCCGCCTGGATGTTGGTGATGGTGCACGTCTCCGCGTTGCCGGACTGGTACGGACGGCAGTCGTAGGTGGCCGAGTCCGGCACCGCGCCGAACTTCACGTACAGGTCCGCGTCACCCGTGCCACCGGAGATGGTGAACGTCAGGGCCGTGGCGCCCGAGGGGACCACCAGCGAGTAGTACTTGTTGTTGCCCGTGCTGTCGGACACCGTCACCGCGGTGCCGTTGGTCAGCGGGGTGGAGGTCGGGGGCGGCACCGTCACGCCCACGCCCACCGCTTCCCAGGCGGCCGTCACGGCAGCCTGCTCGGCCGCGGTGTAGCCCAGCGCCGCGGCGGCCTGGACCGTCCAGTTCTTGGCCTGCACGAACGTGGTGCTCGCCGTGAACAGGTTGGTGTTGGCGTAGTACCAGATGCGGGCGGCCTTCTCGACGCCGATGGCCGGCACGTTGATGGTGCTGCGGCCGCGCGGGTGCGTGCCACCCTTGGAGAGCAGCGCGAACGCCAGGTTCGGCACGCCGGAGCTGTAGTGCACGTCCGTGCTGGACGTCACGTTGGGCGCCCAGTCCTTGGACACGCCGTCCTTCGCCGGGTCATCCATGTAGCGCAGGGCGTCGTTCGCCGTGCCCGGCGTCCACACGTCCTCGCCCACCATCCAGACGTCCGCCGTCGTGCTCCAGTTGTTCACGCGGCTCTCGCAGACGGCGCCGAACGTGTCGGACATCGCCTCGTTGAGGCCGCCGGACTGGCCGGAGTAGATGAGGTTGGACTCGTGCTCCGTCACGGCGTGGGTCAGCTCGTGGACGGTGACGTCCGCGTCCTTGCCCAGCTCGATGGAGTTCACGCCGTCGCCGTCGCCGTACACCATCTGGGTGCCGTCCCAGTAGGCGTTCACGTAGTTGCGGCTGTAGTGCACCGTGCTGATGAGCGCCGTGCCCGCGTTGTCCAGCGAGTCGCGGTTGAAGAGCACCTTGTAGCAGTCGTAGGTGTAGCCCAGCATGTCGTAGTTGATGTCGACGTGCGAGTCACCGACGGCCGCCTGGCCCTCGCTGCGCTTGAGCGTGCCCGGGGTGCTGGTGCCGTTGTTCGCGCTGTACACCCGGCGGTTGATGGCCGAGTGGATCTGCGGCGCGCGCAGCACGACGGAGCCGTCCTGGGCGCTCACGTACACGCGGTCGCGCAGCGGCATCAGGTTGTTCTCACCCGTCACCGTCACTTCGTACGCCAGGCGCAGCGCGCCTTCCTCGGTGCGCACGTACACCAGGCGGGGAGCACCCTGGGCCTCCAGGCCCGTGCCCACCGTCGCGCTCAGCGCCGCCTCACGCGCGGACGCGGCCGCGATGCGCGGCAGCGCGGACACGTTCAGGCCGTCGCGCGCGGAGCCGTTCGCCCCGTACACCGAGCCGTCCGGACGAACGTGCACCACCAGCTCGCCGCCGACGACCTCCAGGCCGTTCTTGGTCTGCGTGAAGCGCAGGTGCTGGTTGCCCATCTCGTCGGTGCGCGACTTGCGCAGCACCATGTCATCCGCGTTCAGCCGGAACGCCGGCGCCACGCTCGCCACCGCCTGGCGGCTCGCGTCCAGCGTGTTCAGCGTCAGCGCCACCCGGCCCAGCTCGCCCTGGATGCTGTCCGGGATGCCGTCCGCGTGCACGCCCACCACCTGGGCGCCACCGAGCGCGTTCAGCGTGCTCTGGATGTCCTCGCCCGACCTCTCCTGCCCAGGCGCCTGCACCTCCTCCCCCGAGGAGCCCTGCGTACCGCACGCCGTCAGAGCCACGCCCAACCAGGCCGCGCCAATCGTCTTCAACAGTCGATGAGCCAACGCGATACCTCCATGAAGAAACAGCGGGATGATACGTGACACACTTGAAATCATCAGGGCAACTACTTTTTGGAGAAAGTACGTTTAGTCACTTTCACCAGCCCTGCCGCTCAAGCCAAGAGAACCTGAATTGCCGTTCTGTAAAATTTCAACAGCTTTGCAGCTCTTCACCGGCTCTCCCGAGGGAACGAACCTGCCTCCGGGATGTCTCAAAAAATGTTTCATGAGACGGGCGGAAGACTGCCTCAGGGGGCTGACATGACGCGGAGCGCCGGGCGCCGGTGGACCGAAGGGCTGTGCGTGGGGGCGCTGCTGGCGCTCACGGCCTGCGCGTCCCGAGCGCCGGTGGTGACCCAGGTGCCAGCGCCGCCCACGTTGTCGGTGGCGCAGGTGGCGAGGCTCCTGCCCGCGAAGGTGAAAGGGGCGGAGCGCGAGGGATGGGCGGGCGACGTGCTGGCGGCGCTGGACGCGGAGGCGATTCCCGCCGCGGCGTCGGAGGTGTGTCAGGTGCTGGCCATCATCGAACAGGAGTCCGGCTTCCAGGCGGACCCCGCGGTGCCGGGGCTGCCCAAAATGGTGCGTCAGAGGCTGGACAGCACCGCGGGACGGCTGGGCCCCGTGGGGCGGCGGCTGCTGGGGGACGTGCTCGCGGCGAAGCCGAAGGGGGCGAAGCGCACCTTCGGGGCGCGGCTGGACACCCTGCGCACCGAACGGGACCTGGACCGGCTCTTCCGGGACATGCTGGCCTACTACGAGGAGGAGTACCCGGCGGCGTACGCGGCCGCGGACCTGGCCAGCTCGCTGTTCGGTCCGTCCTCGTTCGCGGGGCAGAACCCCGTCACCACCGCGGGCTCCATGCAGGTCAGCGTGCGCTACGCGGTGGAGAAGGCGGGCCCGGACGCGGATCCGGTGGCGGTGCGCGAGTCGCTCTACACGCGCGCGGGCGGCGTGCGCTACGGCACCGCCCGGCTCCTGGGCTTCGAGGCCGCGTACGACGCACCGCTCTACCGCTTCGCGGACTACAACAGCGGCGTCTACAGCTCGCGCAACGCCGCGCTCCAGGCCCAGGTCAGCCGGCTCACCGGCGTCGCCCTGGCGACCGACGGCGACCTCCAGCTGTACGACAAGGACGGTGAGCCGCGCGGCGAGGACAGCCAGAGCCTCAAGGCGCTGCTCCTCTTCCGAGAGCGCTACGCGCCGGACCTGAGCGAGCGCCGGGTGCGCCGGGACGTGAAGGAGGAGAAGACGGCGGACTTCGAGAAGACGGACACATACCTGGCGGTGAAGCGCGTGTACGCGAACCGGATGGGGCAGACGCCCGCCTACGCCCAGCTGCCCCAGGTGACGCTCAAGAGCGTGAAGCTGAGCGGGGAGCGCTCCACCGCGTGGTTCGCGAAGTCGGTGGATGCCCGCTACCAGCGGTGCATGGCCCGCCACCGCCAGCCTGCGCGGTAGCGGGCCGCCACGCCGGGACTACGGCGTGGTGAAGGCGGCGCTGAACGTGTCCGCGGTGATGATGGGCAGCAGCTCCGCGGTGATGTACGGGGAGCGCGAGGGCTCATGGTTCGGCGAGCCCTCCGCCATCACCCGCACGTAGTAGGTCGACGCGGGCAGGAGCAGGCCCGGCGGCAGGCGGACATGCGTCCGGTCACCGGGCACGTAGAAGCGCAGCGTCGGGTTGGCGCCGGAGGCGGCGGTCAACTGGATGACGGACACCACGTAGTTCCGGGCCGTGCCCAGGACGGGAGGCCGCCAGGAGATGAGGGGCTGGTTGGTGCCCACCACGCGCGACACATAGGCGTCCATGCCGTCGATGCGCAGATCCCGCGGCGGCGAGACGGGCGGCTGGATGGGACCGGCGATGAGGTGATCCAGCCGGTCGGTGACGTAGATGTTGCCACTGGGATAGTGGATCCGGTTCCCCACGACGACGGGCGTCGGAGACCGGAACGAATAGCCGGCGGTGCCCACCACGCCCCAGCTGGACGGATAGGGATTGCCGTAGGCCAGGCGGCTCGCGATGACGCCATCCTCGCCGCGCGGCAGCCACATGTTGAACAGCTCCCCCTGGTAGCCCACCCAGCCGTGCTGGTAGCCGAACGGCGCGGGCACCAGCGACAACGAGGGATAGTTGAGCGTGCCGCTGGGGTTCGCGTCCGAGCGCCAGCGGGTGAACTGGTTCAGGCGCCACTCCAGGGAGAAGGGCGTCTGCCTCACGGGCTCCAACGTGGCCGCCAGCGGCAGCGGAGTGGTGCCGTCCGGCGTGAACGAGAACGACGGCAGGTGCGCGCTGCTCACCAGCGACTGGTACGCCAGGGGCCCGCCGCTCGGCAGCGTCCCGGCCTGCACGGAGTTGAGCTGGTTCACGTAGATGCGGTCGCCCTTCGACGCATCCAGGACGGGCGCCCCGTAGCCGGTGCTGATGAACGCGGAGGCGTACGGGTCGATGATGGACGTGTCGCCGGGCTGGGCCCACACGTACAACGAGCTGTACAGGTCCACGTCCGCGCTGATGAGCTGCACGGAGGTGCCCGGCTCGGAGATGGACGAATAGTCCTGCCAGGGTTCCAGGTTGAAGAGCTCCGCGGACACGGGGGAGTCGGTCTGCGGCAGATAGACCGCGTCCGGCCGGCCGATGCGGTTGATGCCCAGGTCGAAGCGGCGCTCGCGAGTGAGGAAGTAGCTCCGGCTCGAGCGCAGGAAGTACTCACCGTCCGGAACGTTGTCGAAGCGCATGCCCCCCGCCACCGGCGTGCCGGTGTACCGGTCGAAGGCGATGCCGTTGGGGACGAGGATCTCCAGGTCGCGGCCGGCCAGGTTCTGGGGCACCCGCGTCACCCCGGCGCTGGAGTGGAAGCGCGTGTCCGCCGTCACCAGTACGGACGTGCCCGCGTCCACCGGACCGGAGCCCGCATCGGGCTCGCCACAGCCCGGCAGCATGTCCTCGTTGGTGATGACCGCGGTCCCCTCGCGGGGGTCCATGGCGATTCCGGGAGGGTTCACCTCCTCGGAGGGAGGCGGGGCTTCGCCGCAGCCCAACCAGGCCGCGCAGGTGGGGACGAGCAACAAAGACAGACGTCGCAAGGACATGGATGCCCCTTCGTGACAGGAATCTGGCAGTGATTGTCCGGTCCCGGCCCCGACCAGACACCGCCAAGCTATACGCGAAGGGTCTGACTTCCTTGATATTTACTTTTTGATGGGTAATTCCAGTGGGCGCAATTCAAGGATTGCGCCCACCTCCGTCTGGCATCTACCGGCCCGGCGCCGTCGGCGGGGCGAAGCGCTTGTCGGAGATCTTCATCTCCGTGACGGGGCCGTACTTGCGGGCCACGTCGCGCAGGGCCTCCGCCTTGCCAATGAGGACGAACGTCAGGTCCTCCTGGGCGGGCAGGACGCGCTGGAGCACGGTGTGCACGCTGCCACGGGTGGAAGCGGACACGGCGTCCGCGAACCCGTTCACGTCCTGTTCGCCCATGCCGAAGAAGGCCAGCTCCGACAGCTTCATGGCCAGCTGCTCCCCGGTCTCCAGCGTCGGCGGGAACTGCCCCAGCACGTAGGCCTTGGCGGAGGCGAGCATGGCGTCATCCATGCCGTCCTGGCGGTAGCGCGCGAGCACATCCAGTGCCAGGTCGATGGCACGGCCCGTGGAAGCCGTCTGGGTATAGGACGTGAGGATGATGGTGCCGGGCTGGAGCGCCGTGGCCAGCGCGGAGCGCGCACCGTAGGTGAGGCCGGTCTTCACGCGCAGCTCGGTGTTGAGCAGCGAGGTGAAGCGGCCTCCCAGCACGGTGTTGCCCAGCTCCGCCACGACGCGGTCCGGGTCGGTGCGGCGGATGCCCGTGTTGCCAATGGCGAAGTAGGTCTGGGTGGCGTCGGGCTTGTCCACCAGCAGCACGTGGCGGCCCTTCGTGGGCGCGGTGGGGGGCACCGCGGCGAGCGGCTGTGCCGCCGGCGCCCATCCGCCCAGCGCGGCCTCCAGCTTCGCGGCCAGCTGCTTCGCGTCGAAGTCGCCCACGACGGAGAGGATGAGCCGGTCCCCGCCCAGGTTCGCCTTCGCCCAGCCGAGCACGTCGCTCCGGCTGATGCCCGGCAGCGACGCCTCACTGCCCACCGCGGATCCGCCGTACGGGTGCGAGGGGAAGTGGAAGGCGTTGAAGTACACGCCGATGAGCGCGCGCGGGTCGCCGTCCTTGGCGGAGGCGATCTCCGACACGCGCAGCGCGCGGGCCTTCTCCAGCTCCTGCGCGTCGAAGCGGGGGCGCACGAGCATGTCCGACAGCAGCTCCACCATCAGCGCGGTGTCGCGGGACTGGAAGCTGCCGTTGAGGACGAGCGCCTCGCGCCCGGGCGTGATCTCCAGCTCGCCGCCCACGCCGTCCACGGCGTCGGCGAACTGCTGGGCGTTGCGGGAGCCCGCGCCCTTCTGGAGCAGCTCGGCGGTGAGCGCGGCCAGGCCCTCCTTGCCGGCGGGGTCGGTGACGGCGCCGCCCTTGAGCCACGCGCTGAAGGACACCAGCGGCAGCTCGTGCTTCTCCACGAGGAGCAACCGCACGCCGTTCTTCAGCGTGACGGAGGTCGTCTCCGGCAGCGTCACGCCCTTCGTGGACAGCGGGACCGCGGGCGCGGGCGTGGCCGGGGTCTCCGGCGCCGAAGGAGGCGGCGTGGGCGCGGCGGTGGGAGCGGGCGTCGGCGCGGTCGCGCACGCGGAGGTGAACAGCAGCGCGGCGAGGGCGGAGCGCAGCGGGCGGGGACGGAAGAGAGCGTTCATCGCGCGGCCTCCTTGTTGGCCGGGGCGGCGGGAGCCGTGGTGGGGACGAGCCAGCCCACGGTGCGGCGGTCGGGGTTGAAGATGCGGGCGGCCAGCGCCTTCACGCCGTCGCGGGTGACCTGCTCGTAGCGCGCGGGCGCGTCGAGCAGGGCCTTCCAGTCTCCCCGGAAGGTGGCGGCGTTGCCCAGCTCGCGGGCGCGGCCGCTGTTGGTCTCCAGCTTGCGCCAGAAGGTGGACAGGGCCACGTTGCGCGCCTTGCGCAGCTCCGCGTCGGTGACGCCGTCCTTCACCACGCGGGCCAGCTCCGCGTTGAGCAGCGCCTCGGTCTTCGCCAGGTCACCGCCCGGCGTCAGGTCCACGGAGAACCAGACGAGGAACGGGTCGAAGCCCCCGGCGGTGGAGCTCCGGACGCGGATGGCCACGCGCGCCTCGTCCACCAGCTTGCGGTGCAGGCGCGACGAGTCCCCGTGCGTGAGGATGAGGCCCAGCAGCTCCAGCGTCTCGATGTCCGGGTCGTTGGCGGCGAGGCCGTGGTAGGCGACCTGGAGCAGCGGGGACTGCGCCAGCTTCTTCACGACGATGCGCCGCTCGCCCTGCTGTTCAGGCTCCCTGGTGCGCACGGGCTCTGGCGCGGGCTGCGAGGGGATGGTGCCCAGCGTGGCCTCCACCTGCTCGAAGACGCGGGCCGGATCCAGGTCGCCCGCGAGGACGAGCGTGGCGTTGTTGGGGGCGTAGTACGTCTTGAAGTAGCGCTGGAGGTCCTCCATGCGCCAGGACTCGATGTCGGACGGCCAGCCGATGACGGGAATCTGGTACGGGTGCGCGACGAAGGCGGTGGCCTGCAGCTGCTCCTGGAGCGCGCCGTTGTTGTCATTGTCCACGCCCGAGCGGCGCTCGGAGTAGACGACGCCGCGCTCGGACTCGATGACCTTGGGGTCGAAGGAGAGCGACTGGAGCCGGTCCTGTTCCAGGTCGAGGATGAGGGGCAGCGCGGAGGCGGGGAACCAGTCCAGGTAGACGGTGACGTCCTCGGAGGTGAAGGCGTTGTTGGAGCCGCCGTTGGCCTCCATGACGCGGTCGAACTCACCGGGGCCGTACTTCTTCGCGCCGTTGAACATCATGTGCTCGAAGAAGTGGGACAGGCCGGTGATGCCGGGGCGCTCGTTGCGGCTGCCCACGCGGAACCAGTTGGCGAGCGCCACGTTGGGGATGTCGTGGTCCGGCCAGACGATGACGGTGAGCCCGTTCTTCAGCGTGCGGGCCTGGATGTCCGAGCCCAGCTTCGCGGCGGAGGTGGAGCCAGCGGCGGGCTTCGCGGAAGGCTCGGAGACGGCCTGGGCCCCGGCCTGGGGCGCACCCAGGAGGGCCAGACAGGCGAACCACGACAACGGCGGACGGAACATCCTTGCTCCTGGGGAGGGACCACGGCGGCGCCCGGGAACGGGCGAAGGCGCACCCTATTCCAGATGGGCTCAATCCTCGCGGATTCCACCAAAGCGCAGCAGCCCCAGGAGCTGCGCGGGGGACAAGGCGGCGGCGCCGTCCGCCTCGGACAGGAGGCTGTCCGCCAGCTCCCGCTTCTCCGCGTGGAGGGCGAGGATGGCCTCCTCGATGGTGCCTTCGGAGACGAACCGCGACACGGTGACGGGGCGCGTCTGCCCGATGCGGTGGGCCCGGTCGGAGGCCTGGTCCTCCACCGCGGGGTTCCACCACGGATCCAGGTGAAGCACGTGGTCGGCGCCGGTGAGGTTGAGGCCGGTGCCGCCCGCCTTGAGCGAGATGAGGAAGAGCGCCCCCTCCCCTCGCTGGAAGGCCTCTACACGGGCCTGCCGCTCCGCCGCGGGCGTTCGTCCATCCAGGTACTGGAACGCGATGCCCCGGGCCTCCAGCGCGTCGCGCACCAGCGCCAGATGGCGCACGAACTGGCTGAAGACGAGCGCGCGGCCCCCTTCCGCCAGCAGCTCGTCCACCCGCTCCAGCACGCGCTCCAGCTTGGAGGAGGACAGCCCCGTGTCCGGATCCACCAGGCGGGGATGACAGGCGGCCAAGCGCAGCCGGGTGAGCGCGGCCAGCATCTCGAAGCGCTGGTCCCCGCCAGGAGTCCCCTCGCCCAGCCGGGCCAGGGCCGCGAGCCGCACGTCGTCGTACACGCGCCGCTCGGCGTCCGACAGGGTGACGGGCACCACGGTCTCCACGCGCGGGGGCAGCTCGCGTGCCACCTGGGCCTTCGTGCGGCGCAGGAGGAAGGGGCGCACCAGCCGGGCCAGGGACGCGCGCGCGTCCGCGCTCCGGTCCCGCTCGATGGGAACGGCGAACCGCGAGTGGAAGGCCTCGCGCCCGCCCAGCAGGCCGGGGAAGAGCAGGTGGTAGAGGCTCCACAGCTCGGACAGGCGGTTCTCCACCGGCGTGCCGGTGAGGGCCACGCGGGCCTCGGCCTTCACGCCGCGCAGCGCGCGGGCCCGTGCCGTGTCCGGGTTCTTCACCGCCTGCGCTTCATCCACCACCAGCGTGGCGAACGTCACGTCCGCGAGCTTCGCCGCATCCCGCGTCAGCAGCCCGTAGCTGATGATCAGCACGTCCCGGGGCCCCAGCAGGGATGGCAGGGCGTCCCGCTCCGCGTCCTGCCAGACATGCACTCGAAGGGACGGCGCGAAGCGGTCGGACTCGCGCATCCAGTTGCCGCGCAGGGACGTGGGCGCCACCACCAGTGCGGGCCCCATCGCCGCGCGGGACAGCAGCAGGGCCAGCGCCTGGACCGTCTTGCCCAATCCCATGTCATCCGCGAGGCACGCGCCCGCGCCCCATGAGGCCAGCTTCGCGAGCCACGTGAAGCCCTCGCGCTGATAGTCGCGCAGCTCCGCCTTCAAGCTTCGGGGCACGCGCACCGGACGTGCGTGGGCATCGCGGATGCGCTTCGCCAGCTGGCGCCAGTCCGGAGGCGCCTGGACTCGCGCGCCGGCCTTCTCCAGTGTGTCGAGCACGGGCGCCGCCGCGGCGCTCACCTCCAGCCCCTTGCGCCCCGGATGGGCCACGTCCGCGAGCGGGGTCAGCTGCTCGCGCAGCGCCTCCGTGAGGCGCATCCAGCGTCCCTTCCCCAGCGGGACGTAGCGCTGGCGGCGGCGCACGGCCTCCAGCAGGACCGCCAGCTCCACGCGGGTGCCGTCCAGCTCCACGCCCCCCTTCGCGCCGAACCAGTCGTGCTCCCGCAGGACCTGGACCCGGACGTTCGCGGTCTCCACGCGCGTCACCGTCCACGGCTGCTCCGCCCACTCCACGCGCACCGAGGGGCCCGCGAGCGGCTCCAGCGCCTCCAGGAACTGGAGCGCATCCTCCGCGGTGTCGCGCGTGAAGTGATACACCCCGGCCGGCAATGACAGACGTGCGAGGAGCGCGTCCGCCTCCTTCCGCTCCGCGTCCAGGTCGCGCCGGACCATGACCCGCTCCTTGCCGCGCAGGCCTCGGAGCACGGGAGCGCCCTCGCCCACGGGCTGGGGAGGCGCCTCCGGAAGGGGCCTCACGAGGAGCGAAACCTCCAACGCGGAATCCTCCACCGCGCGAAGCCGCACCAGCAGGCCCGGGCTGGCCTCCACGGGGCGGGGCTCCAGGGACGGGGGCAGCGCCACGGGGAAGGCCGCCTCCAGCGCGGAAAGGTGCCCCAGCAAAGCCTCGCGCTGGCGCTCGGACACGTAGGCGCCGTGGCGCGCCAGGGACTCGAGCAGGGGCACCGCGCCGAGGGGAACGGACACCAGGGTGACGCTCGGCCCGCCGGGCTCCACGAGCAGCCAGGGCTGGGGCGCCTCCGGCCCATCGGGAGGTGGCGTCATGGCCTCTGGGGGCACAGGGCGTCCGTCCACCGCCGGCCGCAGGCGCAGGGCCATTCCGTCCTCTTCCAGGGCGAAGCCCAGCGGCGCTTCCCGCACTCGCACGGCCGCGTCCGGAGCGCCGGGCAGGCGGAGGCGGGGGCTGTGCGCGAGCGAGCGCAGGGCCTGGAGCAGCAGCGTGTAGGGCGCGGCCGCATCGAAGCCTGCCCCCAGGTACATGCCGTCCCCGCCCATCCGCTCTTCCGTGTCGAGGAGCAACCAGGCATGGCGTTCATCCGGGTCCTGGAGCGTCCGGAGCGCCTTGTCGCGGTCAAACCAGGTGACGGCGCGGCCCGGCGAAAGGCCGCCCTTCTTCGCAGGCACGTGCAGATAGGGCCGGAGCCGCCAGCCGCGCGAGGACTCGGGCTCCAGCCGGAAGGTGACGAAGTCGCCGGTCGCTGGAGTGTCGTGAACCGCCCGGTCCAGGAGCGACGCCTCCAGTGCGGACAGCAGCTCACGGCCCGGCGCTTCGAACAGCCCCTCCGACAGTTTCGCGGCGTGCGAGGCCTGCTTCGGCAGCACCAGGAACGCCAGCGCCGCGTCCACGGCGGTCAAGGCGTGGACGCAGGAAGCCTCCGCCACCTTGGGGGAGCACGGACAGGACAGGCCGGGACGTCCCTCCATCAGGGCGCGAGGGTCGAGCACCACGTGCCCCCCGTCCTCCCCGGACGCGCGCGGCCCCGGGGGCGTCCACGCCGCCAGTTCCGGCTCTGTCACGAGCAGCCGCAAGGGGCGCTCCTGGAGGGTGACCGTGGGTGATGGCGACAGCAGCCGGGGCATGGCCTGGGTGCGGATCCGCGCGCGGGCCCGCGTCAGCACATCCCTCAGCGGCGCGAGGCGGTCATCCGTCAGCGGCGGCAAGGGTTTCGCGGAGGCTTCACGGGTCAGTCCCCGAGAGACGCGTCCTGCCTCGTCACGCACCCAGTGCCAGGCTGCCTCCACGAGGACGTCCTTGCTGGCGTCCTTCAAGCGCCGCAGCTTCGAGGTGCCCTCCAGCGCATCCACCACCGTGGCCTTGCGCAGCACGGGGAGCCAGCGTCGGGTGAAGGGCCCGGGCAACAGGGGCGCCAGCACCGCCACGGGCACCGTGCGGGCACGCGCGGCGTGGTGCTCCACGAGCCATGCCTGGACTGCGTCGGGCGTGGCGGGCCGTGAAGGGGCCTTCGCGAGGCGCGGGGAGGCGGGCTGCGTGGGTCGAGGAGGCGACACGCGCTTTCGCCCACGGGGAGCGGAGGCGCGGATCCACTCAAGCCCGACCGCGATCGCGTGCGCGCAGACCCCTTCGTTCCAGTACCTGTCGCATTCACACCCCAGCAGCAGCTCTTCGGAATCAGGTTCCGCGGTGATGGTCGCGTTGAACGCGTGCACGCGCCCTTCGGTGACGGTTCCCTGGAGGCGGCCCAACGAAGGCGGACGCACGTCCACCGCTCTCCGGGCGAGCAACCGCCGGGCCTGCTCGAGCACCTGCTCACCGGCCACCTCGCGAAGGTGGTCCACCGTGAGGCGCTGCTCGATCAGGACTTCTGGCGTGGAGGAGGACGCGGGCATCGAGCCAGAAAGCTACCCATGAGGTAGCCTTCCAGCGAGCCCTGACTTCAAGTCGTCACGCCGGATCCGCCGCGAAAGAGCACCTGGCGGCCCGGCGAGCGCTCCCAACGGACGCTATGCGCCTAGCACCTGCCGCAGCACGGCCTGGAAGTAGTTCGTGCTGCCGACGTGGCCCGCGTGCAGCTTGGCGGACTGGTGGAGGCGCTGGGCGACGGCCTCGAACTCCGCCTGGCTGACGTCGCGCAGGGACAGGTACAGGCGGGCGGCGGCGCGCAGGTAGGAGAAAAGCGGGTTCTTGTGGTGGCCGTCGGGCCGGCGCACGAGGTGCCGGTAGAGCTGGGAGAACTCCTGGTCGACCTCCGCGTGGCGGGTGTCGCGGCAGAAGCCGGCGGCGGTGGCCTCGATGAGGAAGAAGAACGGCTCGTACTCAGGGAAGGGAGGCCGGGAGAAGTCTGGGGGCTGCTTGTTGCCGGTCCACAGCGCGGAAATGGGCTGCAGGCGCACGTGGGCGGTGACGTCACCGAAGCGCACGGGCACCTCGTCGCCCACGACCTTCACCTGGCCCTGCTCGTCCCGTTCCACGGGGATGAACAGGCGCATGGGGTCCTCCACCTTCACGCCCGCCTTCTCCAGCTCCGCCACCACGTTCGCGTCCATTGCGTTGATGAACCTCCGGGTCCCCGATCTACCGCGTCGCGCCCGGATGTGCACCCGGTGCGTCGGCCGGGAGGCCCAAGGCCAGCGACAGGGCAAGCCCCCATCAGTCCGAGCGGATGGCCAGGAGCGGATCCACCCGGGTGGCCCGGCGGGCCGGGAGCCAGCAGGCCAGCAGCGCCACCGCCCCGAGCACAACCGCCACGCCTCCGAACGTGAGGGGGTCGTGGGCCGTGACGCCGTAGAGCTGGCTCTCCAGGACGCGAGCCAGCGCCAGCGCCCCCGCGAGCCCCAGCCCAATGCCCGCGCCCGCCAGCAACGCACCGTGCCCCATGACGAGCCAGAGCACATCCGCGGAGCGCGCGCCCAGGGCCATGCGGATTCCAATCTCCCGCGTCTGTTGCGACACCAGATAGGAGATGACGCCGTAGAGCCCCGCCGAGGAGAGCACCAGCGCCACGACGGCGAAGCCCCCCAGCAGCCACAGCACCAGCCGCCGCATGCCCAGCGACTGCTCAATGACCTGCTCCATCGTCAGCGCACGGTGGACCGGCACGTCCGAATCCAGCCGCCGCACCACCTCCCGGAGCGCCGGCGCGAGCCCTTCTGGGCCCCCCCCGGTACGCAGCACCAGCACCATCCCGTTGTCGCCCCAAGGCCTGCCGTAGGGGACGTGCAGCTCCGCGAGCGGCACCTTGTCCAGCCCGGCCTGGCGCACGTCGCCCACCACCCCCACGATGGTGGCCGCCCCCCCGGCGAACAGGAGCCTGCGTCCCAGCGCGCTCCCTTCCGGGAAGTGCCGGCGCGCCAGGGTCTCGTTCACGATGACGACCGGCGGCTGCCCGGGCTCCGCGTCCCGGGCGGTGAAGTCCCGTCCCGCGAGCAGCGGAATCTCCAGCGCGGAGAAGTAACCGGGACTGGAGGCGCGGCGCTCCGCCGACGGCGTCTCCCCGGGGTCCGGGGGCGGCTCGCCCTCCACCGTGTAGCGCAAGTTGCTCCAGGCCCGCTGGATGGGCAGCAGCGAGGTCATCCCCGCGGCACGCACTCCCGGCAGTGCCCGCACCTGCTCGAGCACCGGCTCGAACAGGCGCCGCGGCAGGTCCCCGTCCGCGAACCGCTCCCGGGGGATGGCCAGGTGCGCGGTCAGGACATGGTCCACCGCGAACCCAGGGGACGCCCCCATCAGCTGGAAGAAAGCCCGTCCCAGCAGCCCTGCACCTACCAGCAGGACGAGCGTGAGCCCCAGCTCCGCCACCACCAGGGCCCCCCGCAGTCGCCGGTTGGCGCGGGAACTCCCCCCAGG
>NZ_RAVY01000192.1:0-18331 GCF_003611625.1 Corallococcus sp. CA054B | reverse complement strand
GGCCCTCCCCGCGGGGCCCCGGCTCCTGTCCCCGGTGCCGGAGGCCTCGCTTGCCAGGGCCCGCGAGGTCTGCGGCGACGACCACACCGTCCCCCTGCACCATGAGTGTCATGGAGACACGTGCACGCTGCTGGTCACCCGAGAGGGAACGGACGAAGGGAGTTGCGACGGCTTCGTGTGTCCGGTCGTGCTGAAGAACGGCCAGGTGCGTTCTCTTGCGGTGGACCAGGACCTGTCGGTCTTCGAGGAGGTGACCCCGACCGAGTATGTCTTCACCTCTTGCGATGGCCCCTATGGCTCGCGAGGAAGCCGCGTGAGCTTCTCCCGCTTGCGGCCAGACGTCATGGCGTTCACCCCGACGCAAGGGCTGCACGTGAATGGAGCCGAGCCATATCCGGTGAGGCAGGCGGCCAGCATCAAGGCCGCACGGGCACTTGCCCCCACGGCGCATGCGGACACGCGAATCCATATCCCGTGGGGCTCGGACGCCTGGCGCGACGAGCGGGACCTGGCGCTCGCCTGGCAGGTGATGCGCGTCGGAGAGGCGCTGTGGCTGCACGCCAGGGTGGATGACGACGTCGTCGTTCCCTTCACCCAGGGCGCCGCCGGGCGGGACTCGGACCACCTGGAGCTCACCGTGTCGCCCGGTTCCGGGAGCTTCAAGCTGGGCGTGCTCCTGGAGCCCGGTGGCAAGCTCCAGGTGCGCCGCTGGCAGAAGTGGGTGGAGACGGCGATGAAGGAGGAGGACGAAGCCTTCGACGGCGCGGAAGGCAGCTGGCGTCGGACCCGGCAGGGCTACGAGGTGGACCTGCGTCTGCCACTGACCGCCGTGCGTGACCCCTCATCACGGATCACCACGGGCCTGTCTGTCTTCGCCTCCGACGCGGACCAAGCCGGCAAGCAGGAGACGTTGATGGGACACCAGGGCACCCTGTACTTCTGGTCTGAGTACCCGCCGAGCACCGAGGAGTACCTCCGGGTTCCCCGCTGAGCCCCCTGCGTCTCAGGCGCCTTCGTGGCCGCCGAGCGACGTGTCCCAGAAGTGCGCTTCGACCTTGTGGCCGTCTGGATCCCTCACGAAGCACCCGTAGTAGGGCGGGCCATACAGGGGACGCGGGCCGGGGGCGCCGTCATCGGTGGCTCCCGCCTTGAGGGCCGCCTGATGGAAGGCATCCACCGCCTGCTTCGACGTGGCGATGAAGCAGAAGTGCGTGCCATTGCCCACGGTCGCGGGCTTCCCGTCGATGGGAGTCTGGACCCAGAACTCCGGGAACTGGCGGCCGTAGGCCACCGCGTTCGGGAAGTCCAACACCCGCCGGCAGCCCAGCGGAGTGAGGACCGCGTCGTAGAAGGCCACGGCGCGCGCGAAGTCGTTCGTGCCAATGGAGACGTGGGACAGGATGCTCGGGTTCTCGTCGCTCATGGCGGCATGGATAGCATGCGCCGCCTCTTGCGCCTCTTGCGCCTCAAGGGCTGACCGGGGCTCCCCCGGCCTTCCCGAATCGGAGGGCCGGGGGAACGCGTGTCGGGACCGCGCTCAGTTGTTCTGGAGGCTGTCCATCGAGGAGCAGTACGTCGCGTACGCGTGGCCGGAGACAGTGGCGCCGTTCTCGTAGGTGGCGTTCACGTCGAAGGCCACGAAGTGCTTCGCGGGAGGCGTCCCGGCCTTGATGCAGCTGGGGCAGAGCGAGGCTGCCACGGGCGTGAAGGTGAGGCCCGTGTCGCTAGCGGCATACTCCGGCATGAGCGCGCCATCGAAGTCGAACAAGTACGATATCGGTCCACCCGCCGTGGAGCCCGTCTGGGGGGTTGTGTCCATCGGTGCCTTCACCAATTCGAGGGTGGCGATCTGCGGGGGGAGCGGCGCTGTCAGAGACGGGCACTCATCCGTCTCGCCGTTGCTGAGCTCGAACACCAGCTTCCACGGGTCCGCGGCGTTCGTCGGCTCCACGTAGCCGAAGTAGGCGTGGTTCAGGGCCACCTGGTTCTCGTCCCACTGGGCCGTGACGGTGGTGTCCTGGCACGTTCCCTCGCAGGTGCCGAAGGGGTCGGTGCCTGCATCCGTGCTGGTGCCCGCGTCGGGAGTGGTGCCCGCGTCCGGCTCAGTGCCTGCGTCCGGTTCGGTGCCTGCGTCCGGTTCGTTGTTCTGGAGGCGGTCGAACGAGGGGCAGTAGGTGGCGTACCCGTGGCCGGAGATGGCGCCGTTCGCGTAGGTGCCGTCCACATTGAAGGCCACGAAGTGCTTCGCGGGAGGCGTCCCGGCCTTGATGCAGCTCGGGCAGAGCGAGGCCGCCACGGGCGTGAAGGTGAGGTTCGTGCTTTGAGCGGAAGGAGGCCATGAGGAGAGGAGCTCGCCATCGAAGTCGATCAGCGTCGCGGTCGGTCCTCCCGCCCCCGAGGAGCCCACCTCCGGAGTCGTGTCCACCGGCACCTTCACCGAGTAGACGTTGACGAGCTGCGGAGAGGGCGGCGCAGTCTCGGACGGGCACTCATCCGTTGATCCGTTGTTGAGTTCGATCCACAGCGTCCACGGGTCCCCGGCGTTCTCCGGCTCCGTGTAGCCGAAGAAGGCGTGGGGCAAAACGCGCTGGTTCCCGCCAATCTGAACCGTGACGGCGGTGTCCTGGCACGCGCCCTCGCAGGTGGTGAAGGGGTCGGTGCCTGCGTCGGGAGTGGTGCCTGCGTCAGGGGTGGTGCCCGCGTCCGGCTCGGTTCCCGCGTCAGGCTCAGTGCCTGCGTCAGGGGGGGTGCCCGCATCCGGCTCGGTGCCCGCGTCCGGCTCAGTGCCCGCATCTACTTCGGTACCCGCGTCCACTTCGGTGCCCGCGTCGGGCTCCGTGCCAGCGTCCACTTCGGTACCCGCATCCACTTCGGTGCCAGCGTCGGGCTCCGTGCCAGCGTCCACTTCGGTGCCCGCGTCGGGCTCCGTGCCAGCGTCCACTTCAGTGCCCGCATCGGACTCGGTGCCCGCGTCCACTTCGGTGCCCGCGTCGAACTCGGTACCTGAGTCGGGCGGGGGGCCTGCGTCGGGTCTGGTGCCCGCATCCGACGGGGTATCGCCGTCATCGGAGCCACAAGCAGAAAGGGTAGGTACGACCGCGAGGGTGAAAATCAACAGGGAGAGAATCGGATGTCGCAGGGTCATGCCGCGGATTGTCACGGGTTCCGTGACGAGAAGCGAGCCGGCTTGTCCCTCCGCGTCATCGCCTCTTGGCGACAAGCCCGGATTGCCCCCAACCCGTGCTCCTCGCGCCGGTGTGGAGACGGCAATGGGAGGAGCGGGAGGCACCGCCGTGCGAGGACCCTGGGTGCGCTCGGGGCCTGCGTCCGGCTGAAACCGTTTTCGCTCCTCGTGGGCCGCCACTATCCTGCGTGAACGAGCAGTCCGGCTCCGTGGCTGGCGGTGAGTTCCCCGCCAGCCGCATGCTGCCTACCCAGGAGATGATATGTCGAGCGAGTACCCCCAGGAGCAGTTGCTGGCGTTCGTCCAGGCCATGGCCAACGTGGCGGCGAGCGACGGCCGCATCACCGAAGAGGAGCGCCAGCAGCTCGACGAGGTGGTGCTGAACATCGGCCTGTCGCCCCGCGATCCGCAGGTCGCCGCGCTCATCGAGGCCGAGTTCCAGAAGCCCGGCCGGCTCGCCGACATCGTCGGCAAGATCGAAATCCGCGAGCTGCGCGCCTCCCTGCTGCGCATGCTCGTCGAAGTGGCCTGTGCCGACGGAGAGCTCGCGACCGAGGAGCGCGCGTCGGTGAAGGAGGCCGCCACCACCTTCGGTTACGACGCCGCGGTCGCCGACGAGCTCATCAGCTGGACGCTCGACTCCATCAAGCTCGACCAGCGCGAGCGCGACATCATGTCGAAGCTGCTCTGAGGGAGCGCCTGAGCGGCGGCGAGCTCAGTGGCGGCTGTATCCGCCGACGTCCACCACCTCGCCGTTGGCCGCCACCACGCGCAGCCGGCTGAAGCCCCAGACGTCGTCGGTGCGGACGGCCTTCACCTCCAGCCGGCCGTCCTGCCTGCTGCCGGAGAGGTCGATGGTCATGTTCGCCTGGCCATCCTTGTTCATCAGGTTGAACGAGCCGCTGAAGAAGCTGCTCGCGCTGATGGGCGCCCCCGGCAGCCTGACGACCCCGGGATGGTTCTCCACCCGCGCTATCGCCTCGGCGTAGGGGAGCTCCGACCGGATGCCCAGACACATCAGGCCTCCGCTGCCGCAACACAGCAGCGGCAGGCCCAGCAGCCCCGCCAGCACCCACCTCGTGGTGGACGACATTCCAGGTTCCTGGCGGCGCCGGGGCATGCGGTATGTCCTTTCCGCTGTGCGATGTCTGTGGACCGCCCCTTAAGCGTGTCCAAGGCACGGCGAAATCTTCGCCAGACAGACGGCGACCCGCTCCTTTACGGTCCGCGCGCGTAGCGCAGGCCCTGTCCGTAATAGGCGATGTGGGCCCTCCCGGAGGCATCCAGCGTCAGTGCGGAGTTCGCGCCACCGACTCCACTGGCGTCCACGGTGGTGAACTCCCAGGCGGTGCCGCTCCAGCGCGCGTACTTCAGGTTGTGGCGCGTGAGGTCCTCGTAGCTGATGTGCGGGCGGCCCTGCGCATCGAGTGCCAGTGCCGGGGTGCCCCCCACATCATCCGCGGTGTCCACCTGTTCGAGGCTCCACGCGCTGCCCGTCCAGCGCGCGTACTTGAGGTCCTTGTTCGTCGCATCGCGGTAGGCGATGTGCGGGTGGCCCTGCGCGTCCAGCGCCAACGAGGCGCTGCGCCCCACGTCCGCGCTCGCGTCCACCGTCTCCAGCGTCCAGCCCGTGGCGCCCTTCACCGCGTGGATGAGGGCCTTCTTGTTCATGTCGTAGTAGGCGAGGTGCGGCAGGCCGTCGCGGTCCACCGCCACCGAAGGCGCGCCTCCGTAGGAGCCCGGCGCGTCCACGCGGTCCCGCTGCCACTCCCCGGAGCCGTCACGCGCGTAGCAGAGCAGCTCGGCGGTGTTGAAAGAGCTGACCAGGTCGATGGTGCACACCAGCGGCTCGTTCGTGGGGCCCAGGCCCATCGCCAGCTGGCTCGCGTTCACCGCCGGGTAGGTGGGCGCGGCCACCTCGTCCCGCCAGCGCCCCTCGTCCCAGGACAGGAGGACGGGAACCTCGTTGCTGGAGGAATAGATGTACACACGCATCGTGGCGGCGGCGCGCAGCTGCCCCGTGCTCGTGCGCGCCAGGGCCACGTTGCTGGAGAGGACGCCGCCCTGGATGGGCGCGGCGCTCCATCCCTGGGAGTGCCGTCGTGCGAGGAAGACCTCGTAGGTGAAGCCACCGCCCCCACCCACGTCGTACCAGGGATAGGCCACCGCCGGCTCGCCGTTCGCCTCGATGACGATGCCCGGCCGCACGCCGCCCAGCGCCGTGCCCAGCGTCTCCACCTGCCAGCCCGCGCCGCCCGGTGCGCCGCAGCGGTACGGGATGCCCGCTCCGCCGCAGGAGGTGGACAGCGAGCACTGACCGCACGACACCTGCCGCGTCGTGCCACAGGCATCCTGCACGCTGAGGGTGCCGCAGCCGGCCTCCTGTTTCGCGCAGAGGGCATCGTCGGACTCGGGCACGCAGCCGTGGGCCGGGCAGAAGCCGGCGGGCTGCACCACTTCGCTGGAGGCGAGGGCGGCGCCGGTGGGGCTCGTGCCGCTCGTCACGAGGACGCGCCCGTTCGCCAGCTGGGTGGCCACGTGGGAGCTGCGCGCGGTGGACAGCGGCGCGGTGAGCGTCCACGTCTCCGTCTCCACGTCATACAGCTCCACCCAGGGGATGACCTTGCCGTCCGCGCCCACGCCGCCCGCCACCAGCACGCGGCCATCCGCGAGCACGGTCGCGGTGTGTCCGCTGCGCGCGACGTTGAGGAACCCCGTGTCGCGCCAGAGGCCCGTGGCCGGGTCGTACAGCTCCACGCTGGTGGAGCGCACCGCCGTGCCCGAGAAGAAGCCGCGCACGGAGGTGCCGCCGATGAGGAGGACGCGGCCGTCCCGCAGCCGCGCGAGTGCCGCTGCCGCGTGGGGACGGCGCGGCGCTCCGGTGTAGCTCCAGGTGTTGGTGACCGGGTCGTACAGCTCCGCGCTGCGAGCGGCCTGTCCATGGACGTCATCGGCGATGCCCGAAGTCACCATCACCCGCCCGTCCGCGAGCTGGACCCCCGCGGCCCGGTAGCGGCCCTCGCGCGAGGTGCTGTAGTTCCACTTCGCGGCGACGTCGTCGTACGTGTAGCTCAGCAGGACGCGGTCGCCGCCCTCGGTGATGCCACTGGCCACCAGGGCCTGCCCGTTGGCCAGCGGGAGGACGAGCGGCTGAAGGCGCGTCGTGATGCCACTGCCGGGCGTCCAGGTGCCCGTGGCGGGGTCGAAGCGCGCGTAGGCCTCGTCCGCGTAGCCGGTGACGAGCACCTTCCCCGTGCCGAGCTGTGCCGCGCCCGGGAAGGAATAGAAGCTGTTGCTCGCGCCCCCGGGCGTCGTCCCGCCGTCGGGGATGGAGCCCTGGGGCGTCCAGGTGTCCGTGCCCGGGTCGAAGGCCTCCGCGGTGCGCGTGGCCCCGCTGCCCGTCAGCCCGCCCACGAGGAAGAGGCGCCCATCCGAGAGCATGGCTGCCGCCGGATGCGCGCGGGCGACCTGGAGCGAAGCGCCCGCGCTCCAGCTGCCGCAGCCCAGCTCGGGGCCGCAGACGCCCGCCAGTCCACCGCCGCCGCAGCTCTGGGGGTCGTCGCACGTCCCGCATGATCCGCCGCAACCATCGTCACCGCACTCCCGGCCGTCGCACTGGGGAGGGCAGGGCTGGCAGGCGCCGTTGGCGCAGCCGTACTGGCACGGCTCGTAGAAGGCGGAGTACTGGCAGCCACCGTCGCTACCGCAATAGCCAGGCAGGAACGACGTCACGAGCGTCTTCGCGTCGTAGCAGCTCGGAGGCGGCGGGGACTCGCAGCGGACGCACCCCGCGTCACTCCCCCCATCCCTGCCTCCGTCGGTGCCCGCGTCCTGCGCGCCGCCATCGCTGCCCGCGTCACCCAGGCCGCCATCGCTGCCCGCATCCTGTGAGCCGGCGTCAAAGCCCGCGTCGGGGATGCCTCCATCGGTGCCGGCATCCAGCGGGCCGCCGTCGGTGCCTGCATCTCCGCCGGCATCCGGCGGGGGAACGGACGTCCCCGAGTCCGAGCCGGGAGGAACGTCCTCGGGGAGGTCGCTTCCGGAGCACGCGCCAAGGACAAGACAAACAGACAGCCACCACCAGCGGAACATGAGCCGGAAACCTTTCGACGGGGCCTCGGTTGTATCCGAGACCCCGTCCTCTCACCAAACTCCTGGGGCCGCGCTCAAGCGCCCCGCGAAGCGATGAGCGCGAGGTTGCGCGGGGACAGTCGCGGATCGAAGAGCTGGAGGAGCTCGACCTGGAAGCCCAGCTCCTCCAGGAAGATGGCGCGATCGAGCAGGAGCACGACCTCCAACGCCCGCGCGAAGCGGTCCCTCAGCAGATGGCAGAGCAGGAGCTCCCGCGTCTCGGCGCGAACGGAGACCTCGAAGGCCTCCAGCTCGGCGTCCGTCATGCCGGGCTCCAGGCCCAGGCGCTCCAGGCGGTCGCGCGCGTAGCCGGCGAAGGGGCCGTCATAGAGCGTCCGGGGCGCGTCCCCTGCCCGCACGAAGCCGCGCTCGGGAAAGCGCTGCTTCGACAGGAGATCGAACGCGAAGCGCCACGCGTACACCTGCTTCATCCGCGCGAACTCCACCTCCGTCTTGTGATGCCGTCCCCGCGTCGTCAGCGCCAGGGCATGCGGGGTGAAGGGCAGGGGATGCGCGGCGCCGAAGCGGGAGACGGGGTAATCCCGAGGGGCCTCCAGCTTGTCGTAGCAGCAGCCGACGTTCAGGACGAAGCCCGCTCCCTGGCTCTTGCGGAGCTGCGTGAGGGCGAGCGGCCCGCAGGTGTGCAGACCGATGGAGGCCCGGTCCTGGCCGGAGAAGAGCGGATCGATTTGAGGTTGGTCCCCGTCTTCAACAGAGGCCTGGATGAAATGCAGGGTGTCGCCGCCCGGGGGGCGGGTTCTCGTCAGCCACCGCCGGCCCTTGTCCTGCAACGCGGCGTCCCGGTCGATGCTGTGGAAGGTCCACCCGAACGTCCGCGCACAGAGGCGCGCGAGGTGTCCCATGCCGCCGCCGATATCGACCGCCTGCTGGACGAAGCGCGTTCTGGACGCGAGCAGGGCGAGCACCCGCTCGAGCTCATGGGTCTTCTTCGCGCTGAGTCCCTGCGTCTGGGCGACGGTCAGCGGGTGGATGCCCTCATGCCAGGGCAGCGCCGTCAGTTCCTGGAGCGAGCCCAGGAGCGCGGACAGGGACGAGGGTGGGGCGCCCACGAGCACCCCCTGGTCCAGCTGGCGCTCGCCTGTTTCATCAAGCGACCGGGCATGGGCCCGCCAGTCCTCGGGGAAGGTGGCGGCGGACCCGGGCCAGCCCTGGAGGATGGAGCGGGACCAGAGCGGGGACCAGGGGCGGAGCTGGTGCGTGAGCGCATCGAGTCGCGCCTGGAAGTCCATGGCGGCGCATCCTACCCGGGCTTCCACGTGACACAGCGTCTGCGCGCTACAGGTCGCTCTCCTCGGTGAGCTGGTTGAGCCGCAGGAGATAGGGCGGCACGGTGAGCACGGCGGCCTGCTGGAATCCTCGGGCGCCCTGGCCCGCCGCCTGTCCCAGCAGGAGGTATTTCTGCAGGGCCATGCCGCTGATGACATCGCTTTGTTGGCAATACTTATCGATCGCGAGCGCCAGGTGTCCCGTGCCCGGGCGAGAGGCAATCAAGGCATTGAACATCCCCGCGCCTGTCACCGCCCGATCGACCAGGAAGCGCACGGAGTCCTCATACTTCAGCCAGGGCACGCGGAGTTGCCCACTCAGCGACTTGAGGAACTTGAGGTGCCTGCCCACCTCGACGTCCCGGCTGTCTCGGGCAAGGGTGCCGAGCAGTGGAATCTGTCCATTCACGTCGTTGTGATAGTAGGTCTTGGACAGGTCGATATCGCCCAGCCGCATGTCGATATCGATGTGGATGCCCCCAAACGCGAACAGGTAGGCCAGGCGGGCGAAGTCCGAGAAGTATTTGATTTCATCCCAGCCGCCGCCCTGCGCGCAGGTCGTTCCCGCGGAGGTTCCAAAGCGGTGGAGCTGGACGCGAAGCCCGATCTCCCGGACCTCCTCCAGGCTGCAGACGGTGTAGCCCGCCATCCTCAGGGCGATGCGCTGCGAGTCGCGGACCTGTGTGTCGAGGCCGAGCTTCTTCTCCAGAAGCTCTTCGATGGTTTCCGAGTACCAGAGATAGGAACGCCAGCCATGTCTGGTCGCGAGATCACCATCCTCGATGAGGCCGGTGAGGGCGGCCTTCCGGATGGAGCCGCCGGTCCAGAAGCGGTGGATGATCTTGGGGATCGCGTGCCGCTTCCTCGTGCCAATCTCGGCGCCAATCATCCGCGACATGATCTTCGCTTCTTCGTCCTGGCTCGGATGCAGCCGCGTCGTGAGGGCGACCTCGAGGTCGACGCCGTTGATCAGGATGGGCGGCTCGCGTGGCGGGCTCACCCGCGCGAACGGGGGCGCCTGCTGGGTGACGGGCCTGAAGGAAAGCGGAGGGGCCAGCCCCCGGCCGGAGCTGTTCCGGACGTCCCAGATGGGCACCGGGGTGTCGAACGCCTGGGGGCTGGAGAGGGGCTGGTGGGACGTGTCCTGGCAGATGCCCAACCCGCAGAACACGCAGGAGCCCTGCGGCGTGAGAGAGCGTCCGGACGTCAGGGACGGGAAGGTGACGGTCTTGACGACCTCATGAGCCGGGTCGACACAGAGGCCCTGATCGCAGAAGAAGCAGCCCATGTCATGAAGTGTCCCGCAGGCCCCATACGCGGGCAAGCCGCGTAGGCTCCACTTCTTCCTGTTCGTGGCCTACCAGTGGATGAAGCTGGAGCTCTTCCAGAGCGACGCCATCCTGGGAGCCATGTCGAGAACGGGCGCATCACCCGCATTCGCGTCACCTTCGACCCGCGCTCCTTGCTGGAGAGGCGCTGAGCCGGTGCCTCCCCTGCGCGGCCGCTCCGCCGGTCGGGTCGGTGAAGGTTCGTTCCGGGAGGCTCCCGGACTCAATCTTTGCTCCCTCGCGCGTCTGACCTGCTGCCGTGCGCGTACCGCATGCATTCCGATGCCCGCGCATGTGTGTCCTTGGAGGCCATTCGACGTGACCCACCCATCTTTCGTCCGGAGAGCCCGTTGGCTCGTCCTGGTGCCCCTGCTTGGCTGCGGTTCCTCCTCCCTGGAGGCCGCTGCCGCATCCCACCCGAACGCGCCCGCTTCGCGCCCGCTGGCGCTGGCCACGGGCCCCGAGCTGCTGCGGGACGTGAACTCCCAGCCGAGCCCCTTCCCGCGCATCCTCACCAGCTCCTCCGGCTCCGGTGGCGGCGTCGTCACCCTGGCCAATGGCACCTCCGTCATGGTGCTCGACGCGCACCTGACGGGAAGGGACCTGTGGCGCAGCGACGGCACCTCCGCGGGCACCACCCTCATCCAGGACCTGACGCCGGGGCTGCTCTCCAGCGTCCAGGGGCCCACGGAGCTCACCGCCGTGGGCAACGCGGCCTACTTCTTCACGTCGCGGAGCTTCCTGGGAAGGACGGCCCTGTGGAAGACGGACGGCACCACTCCTGGAACCGTCCTGCTCCAGGAGTTCGAGGGCTCGGGAGATGACTCCGACGAGCGGCGCGGCACCGTCCTTCCGTTCGGCACCGGCGTCCTCTTCTCCTTTGGCAACGCGCTGTGGAAGACGGACGGCACGCCAGCGGGAACCCGGGAGCTCAAGCGCTTCCCGTCCAGGGTGGACCCCTTCGGCTACGAGTCCTCCGGCATCACCGCGCTCGGCGTGGCGCTCGACGGCGTCGCGCTCTTCATCGGCAACGACCCCGCCACCGGCATGGAGCTGTGGAAGACGGACGGCACGCCCGAGGGAACCGTCCTGGTCAAGGACCTGATGCCGGGAGCGGAGAGCGGCCAGACCTGGCGCTTCACCCGGATGGGGCAGAGCGCCTACTTCGTCGGGGGGCTCTCCATGGATCAGCTCTGGAAGAGCGATGGCACCCCGGAAGGGACGACCGTCGTGTACGCGTTCCCGGAGTTCCAGGACCGCATCAACGCGCTGAGCGCCGTGGGAAGCACCCTGTACTTCTCCACGGACCGCGCGCTCTGGAAGAGCGACGGGACGGAGGCGGGCACCGGGGAGGTACAGGGCTTCAACCGCTGGCGCCCGTACGAACTGCATGCCGTGGGCAGCCGGCTCTTCTTCGTCGCGTACGACGACGACGCGGGCGAGGAGGTGTGGACGAGCGATGGCACGCCCGGCGCCGCCTCACGCGTGGCGGACCTGTGGCCCGGGGTGGGGGACTCGCAGCCCTCCGGCTTCCTTTCTTGGAAGGGCCACCTCTACTTCCAGGCCACGCCCGAGGCGGGGATGCTCGGCCTGTACAAGACGGATGGCACCCCTGCTGGCACCACGGCGCTGAAGACGTGGGAGGGCTACACCGGCAGCTACGCTCCGGGGTCCCTCGACCCGGTGAGCCTGGGGGACTCGCTTGTCTTCCACGTCGAGCCGCTCTCGGGCGGGACGCAGGTGTGGCGCACCGATGGCACCGTCGCGGGGACGCGCCTGATGGAGCCGCTGACGGCGGGCGCGACGCAGTCGTCCATGGCGTCCCTCTCCAACCTGGGAGAGCTGGCGGGCCACGTCTACTTCCTGGCCTCCGAGGACGGGCAGCTCCTCTCGCTCTGGAAGAGCGACGGGACGCCCGCCGGGACCTCCAAGGTCACGACCTTCGCCAACACCCGGGCGGACCTCTTCGCGGAGGAGTTCGCCACCCAGCGGGTGGGCACCCGGTTGTTCTTCGTGCTGGAGGACAGCACGCACGGCGCGGAGCTCTGGCGGACGGACGGCACCGCGGCGGGCACGGCGCGGGTGAAGGACCTCGTTCCCGGCGAGGACGGAAGCCAGCCGCGCAACCTCATCGAGTTGGGCGGGACGCTCCTCTTCACCGCGGGCGACTACGAAGCCATGCAGCTCTGGAAGAGCGACGGGACGGAGGCGGGCACCGTGCCCATCCCGCTCCCTGTCCCGGAGGCCGTGCTGGATGAGGCGCATGCCTTCGCGAAGCTGGGGGACCGGGTGCTCTTCGCCGCCAAGAACGCGGACAGGGATGACGTGCTCTGGCTCACGGATGGCACGACGGATGGCACCCGGGTGCTCAAGACCTTCGTGAAGGGGACGGGCGCCAGCTCCACCTGGGTCAGCGACGTCGCGGTCGCCAACGGCGTTGCCTTCTTCGCGCTGACGGAGTTCCATGACGACGAGTCTGCGGGTGACCCGGCCCACCTCTGGAAGACGGACGGAACGCCGGAGGGCACCGTGCCCCTGGTCCCCCAGACGTTCGCCGCCCTGGACGGGCTCGCGTGGGTGAACGGGCGGCTCTACTTCGCATCCAGCAGCGCGGAGAAGGGCTGGGAGCCGTGGATCAGCGACGGGACGGAGGCGGGCACACGGATACTCGTGGACCTGCACCCGGGCACCGGCAGCAGCCACCCCAGCGGCTTCCTGAAGCTGGGCACCTCCGTGTTCTTCACCGCCAACGATGGCGCGCACGGGATGGAGCCGTGGGTGACGAACGGCACGCCGGAGGGCACCCAGCGGCTGGCGGACATCTGGCCTGGCGCCGAGTCCGGCGTGCGCTTCTTCGTGGAGGACGAGACGTCCTTCCTCGCGCCGCTGGCCATCGAGGACCGGGGCATCGTGCTCTTCTCCGCAGCGGAGCCCGGACACGGCGCGGAGCTGTGGCGCACGGACGGCACGGCGGCGGGGACCTCCCGCTGGGTAGACGTGCTGCCCGGCCCGCTCTCCTCGGACCCCTCCAACCTCGCGCGTCTGGGCGGCCGGCTCTTCTTCTTCGCCATGGACGAGACGCATGGCCGCGAGCCCTGGAGTCTCTCGCTGGACTTCACGCCGGCGGCGCCGGACGCGACGCCGCCGGTCCTCACTTGTCCGGCCAACGTGACGGCGCAGGCCCGCGGCACGGACGGCGCGGACGTCACCTACCCCGAGGCCACCGTCGCCGACGAGCGCGGGGAGACCGTCGTGCCCACCTACAGCCACGCCTCCGGCACGCGCTTCCCGGTGGGGGACACCCTGGTCAGCGTCACGGCGAAGGACGCCGCGGGGAACGAGGCCCGGTGCACCTTCCAGGTGAAGGTGGAGCGGGCCGTGACGCAGCAGCCGCCCGCCGGGGACAAGGACGACTCCGGCGGTGGCTGCAACGTGGGGCCGACGCCAGGAGCGTGGCCGTTCTGGTCCGTGCTGGCGTCGGGCTGGATGCTGCGCCGGCGCAAGGGCACTCGCGGCATCAACGCGTGACGCAGGGGCCGTAGGGGATGGCGGAGGCCCACGACGGGGCACCGCCGTCCCGGTGACGGTGGTGCTTCGCACGGTGACGCGGAAGGAGCAGGTCGCCAGATGGCCCACGACAACCCAGGCACGTCGGTCGCCTCCCATCCCTGTCCGCCGAACCGCCGGATGCGAGCACCCCGGACGCAGGAGGGAAGAGCAATCCGGGGCAGGGGAACCAGGCAGTACCTGCTTCTGCGCCAGCGTGCCACGCACCATGTCCTCTACGCCTACCTGGACAACGGGTGGGACGGCGAGGAGGAGGTCTCGTCGCCGTCCACCATTCGCGTTACATCAATACCAGGTGGTGAAGGCCAGGAACGTCGAGCCGTCAGATCTGCGAACCCGGCCCCACTGGGTCACCACGGGAGGGCAACTCAGAGGGCAGCCACCGCTCACCGCGTAATACCGGTAGACGATGTCGGACTTGCCATCTCCCGTCACATCCGCGACCCAGGTCGACAGATTCCCGCCCAGGGCTGAAGCCCAATACCCGCTTCCGAGAAACGCCGTGCCGCTCGACGCCCGGACCTGCACGCCATCCGTGTTCTCGACGATGACGTCGGCCTTTCCATCCCCCGTCACGTCACGGAACCAGACGCCCTTGGTGCCGTTGAAGCCAACGGAGAGCCACGTCGAAGCCGTCCCGAAGGCGCTCCCCGTCGACGGACGGACGATGATGCTGTTCGTGTTGTGGGCAATGGCGTCCGCGATGCCATCTCCCGTCACGTCCTCGTAGTACATGTGCCGCTCTGCGACGAAGGAGGTGCTCGTCCAGGCCGTACGGGTATTGAAGCCCGTGCCGTTGGAGGTCGCGACAGAGATTCCGCTGCCGCCATCAATGTTGGGATTCAGGATGAAGTCTGCCTTTCCGTCACCCGACACGTCCTTGAAGTCGAAGCGCGTCCAGCCACTCCAGCCGACCTCCGAGTACCACTCCTCCTCGGGGAGGAAGGAGGAGCCATTCGAGCGCCTGACAATGACGCGAATGGCGCCACCATCCAGGTACTCTCGAACGGAGATCGCATCAGCGCGGCCATCCCCCGTCACATCCGCAAACCAGACTCCGTAGCCCGTAGGGAAGGCCGTGGAGCTCCACGTCGAGGACGACGAGAAGGTGGACGCATTGGAAAGCGCCACCCGGAGGGTGCCGGCCGACTCATACCAGATGAAATCGTCGCGCCCGTCCGCGTTCACGTCCGCCATTGTGTCGCTGCCCGGCCAGATGCCATCTCGGGCTTCACTGGGGATGAAAGGGGCCAAGAACAGCGCGACAGCCATTGCCTTGTTGAACAAATCCAACGCTCCTGTAGTGATTGGGATTTCGCGCCGGCCGTTGAATAGACAGGGCCCAGGCCGACGCGTGGCTAACTACTCTTGCGTTTGCAATCACTCAAGACTGGCATTGGCGAATCCCAAAACAACTTCAAATCCTGAAGTTCTGGTTCCTCTTTTGACTTCGGGCTTGACTTGTCTGGAATTGGCGCTGGAGCAGGTGGCCCGGGGCAGGCGTGTGCCCCAGTGCGGTTGCCCTGGAGCGGCAGTCGGAAGGTGAGGGGAGTGGGCCCTCCTGGATTCGAACCAGGGACCAATCGGTTATGAGCCGACAGCTCTAACCGCTGAGCTAAGGGCCCTCATGTCTCTGACGCCAGACGCGCACTGACTATAAGCCCTTGCCGTCCTTCTTCACCACGCGGAACACCTGACCGCGTTCGTCCACGGTGACGCCCTCCGCGCGCAGCCGCTTCGCCTGCTCGTGCGCCACCGGGGGCGCCAGCGTCCCGTCCGAGCGGATGACCCGCCACCAGGGCACCTGCGTGGCCTGCCCCGGCAGGTGCTTCAGCTCCCGCCCCACGCCCCGCGCCGCGCCCGGCCTGCCCGCGTAGATGGCCACCTGCGCGTAGGAGCGCACCTCGCCCCGGGGAATGGAGCGCACCTGCTTCATCACGCTGTCGGAGAAGGGCAGGGGCTTTGCGGCGGGCTTCTTCGCGGCCATGGCGCACCTCACTCGGGACGGACGAAACGACGAAGGCCCCCGTCCACTCAAGGAACGGAGGCCTTCAAGTTCAGCGGTCAGCCTACTCCAGCGGCTTTAGCTCTCCACGAAGGAGCGCAGGCGCTTGGAGCGGCTGGGGTGGCGCAGCTTGCGCAGCGCCTTGGCTTCAATCTGGCGGATGCGCTCGCGCGTCACCTCGAAGTCCTGGCCCACCTCTTCCAGCGTGTGGTCGCTCTTCTCGCCAATGCCGAAGCGCATGCGCAGGACCTTCTCCTCGCGCGGCGTGAGCGTGGCCAGCACCTTCCGGGTCTGCTCGGCCAGGTTCATGTTGATGACCGCGTCCGCGGGCGACACCAGGCTCTTGTCCTCGATGAAGTCGCCCAGGTGGCTGTCCTCTTCCTCGCCAATGGGCGTCTCGAGGGAGATGGGCTCCTTGGCGATCTTCAGGACCTTGCGCACCTTGTCGAGCGGCAGCTCCATCTTCTCCGCGATCTCTTCCGGCGTCGGCTCGCGGCCAATCTCCTGCACGAGGTAGCGGCTCGTGCGGATGAGCTTGTTGATGGTCTCGATCATGTGCACCGGGATGCGGATGGTGCGGGCCTGGTCCGCGATGGCGCGGGTGATGGCCTGACGGATCCACCAGGTGGCGTACGTCGAGAACTTGTAGCCGCGCTTGTACTCGAACTTGTCCACCGCCTTCATCAGGCCGATGTTGCCCTCCTGGATGAGGTCCAGGAACTGCAGGCCGCGGTTCGTGTACTTCTTCGCGATGGAGACCACGAGGCGCAGGTTCGCCTCCACCAGCTCGCTCTTGGCGCGCTCGGCGCGCTTCTCACCCAGGCGGATGGCGTCGTAGTTGCGGCGGAGCGCGTCCACGGGGAGGTTGGCTTCCTCCTCCACGCGCTTGATCTTCCGCACCGCCGTGCGCACGTCGCGGTCCAGGACCTCCAACTGCTCCGGGGTGAAGTTGAGCTGCTTCTGGAGCTTCTTCGCGATGTTCGGGTTCTCGCGCGACTCCTTGAGCTGCGGGCGCAGGTCCTTCATGTTGACCTGGTAGCGGCGCTCCAGGTCCCCGAGCTCCTCCTCCGCCTTCTCCACGCGCTCGATGAGGCCCTTGAGGTTCAGGACGATGCGGTCCACCTGCTTCTTGTTCAGCCGCATCTCCTCCAGGACCTCCATCATCTTGGTCCGAAGGTCCTTCACCTCCTGCTTCAGCTCCTTCTTGCGCACCTCCGTGAGCTTCTTCTTCCCGGAGAGCTCCTCCTCCAGGACCTCGCAGTCCTTGGCGAACTTGCGGAAGCGCTCGATCTGCTTGGAGATCTGCTCGATCTTGTTGAGCTCGCTCTGCGCCAGCTGCGCGGGGGCCTCGCCCTCGGCTGCTTCCTCGGCGGGCTCTTCCGCGTTCTCCGACTGGGCCTCTTCGGGCGCGTCCTTGATGACGTCGCGCACGCGCAGCTTGCCCGTCTTCAGGCGGTTGCTGATGTCCAGGATGTCCGCCACCGCGACGCGGCAGGCGAGCAGCGCGCGCAGGACTTCCTTCTCGCCCTCTTCGATGCGCTTGGCGATCTCCACCTCGCCCTCGCGGGTGAGGAGGCTGACGCTGCCCATCTTGCGCAGGTAGAGACGGACAGGATCGTTGGACTTGCCGCCCGGCTCGTCGTCCTCGTCCTTCTCGTCCTCGTCCTGGTCTTCCTTCTCTTCCTCGACGGCGACGGTGGGCTTGATCTCGTTGGACTGCGCGGCCTTCTGCGCGTCCACGATCTCGATGTCGTTGTCGCCGAACATGCTCATCACGTCGTCGATCTGATCGGACGACACGATGTCGGCGGGGAGGGCGTCGTTCACCTCGTCATAGGTGAGGAAGCCCTTCTCGCGGCCCGCGGCCAGCAGGTCCTTGACCTCCTTGCGCTCGGCGACGGGATCCTCCTCCACGTCGTCTTCCACGGCGTCCGGGTCCACCTGGACGGCGGCGGCGGCTTCCTCCGCGGCCTCCTCGGGGTCCACGTCGTCGGCCATGGCGGCGACGCCCTTCTTCTTCTTGATCTTCTCGGGCGCCTCGGCGGGGGCGTCCTTCGCCAGCAGCTCCTTCTCCTCAGGCTCCGCTGCCTTCGTGACCTTCGCCGCAGGGCTGTCCGGGGCCTTCTTCTTGCGGATCACCGGGTCCACCTTCTTCTTGGTGGGCTTCACGGATGCCTTGGGGGGCTTCTGCGTCGGCATTCGGGTACTTCTCCTTAAGAAAATCAGGTGCTTTGGCCTGGGCGAGCCGGCCGATCTACCGCAAAGTCGAGCTTTCTTACAAACGCGAACTCAAACCGGTTGCATTGGTCCCTTTGTTCCCGTTGCCGAGGAAGCAGGGGTCAGCTCATCCAGGACGCGCTTGCGGAGCGCCAGCAGCTCCTTGCGCTCGGACAGGAGCAACCGCGTCTCCTCTGTCAAATCAAAAGCCCCCTGCGTCTGTTCCGTCGCTCGCTTTATATAAACGAGCCGCTCGTCAATGCGCTTCTTCATGATGTCGCGGCACGCGAGGATGAACTCCGCTTCGAGCTCCATTCCCGCCGGGGAGAGCCGCCGGCCGGCCTCCAGGAGCGTCCGCTTGACGACCTCGGACGCCTCGAAGAGCGCCTCCTCCAGCCCCTGCCCGGACGTCGTCTGGGCCAGCACCATCCGCAATCCCATGTGTGACAACTCATCACACACGCGGAAGGTGTCCCGGGCGAGCAGCCGGGAATCCCGAAGGATTGCGGCCACATAGAGCGCTTCCGACTCCGGCGGAGGGCGCTCCGCCTGGGGCTTGGGCACCGGGCGCGGCACGGCCTGGGCGGGGACGGCGTTGGGGTACGGCGAGGAG
>NZ_RAVY01000191.1:0-18454 GCF_003611625.1 Corallococcus sp. CA054B | reverse complement strand
GGCGGGAACGGGGGAGGGCGCCGGCGCCGTCGTGGGGCCGCCGCGCGTCTCCCAGCTTCCGGAGTCGAGCGTCAGCAGCGCCAGCGGCGTGAAGAGCGCGTACGTCACCGGCATGAGTAGCGCCATGGGCAGGAAGCTCACGGGATGCACGCGCCGGTCCTCCGGCAGGTAGCGCGTCTCCATCCGGTAGATGAAGCCCAACAGGCCAATCACCAGGAAGTGGAACGCGAGGATGTCCCAGAACTCGCCGTTGAGCAGGTTGTGGACGATGACCACCGGATACGACAGCAGCAGCGCCAGCTGCGACACGTAGTGCACGGTGATGACCGGGTGCAGCCGCCACGCGTGGGACAGGCCGCAGATGAGGTCCACCAGGTTGGAGCGCCGCCAGCGCAGCTGCTGGCTGAAGTAGCCCGCGAGCGTGGAGGGCGCGGCCGTGAAGCAGAACGCGTCCAGCGTGTAGACCGTCTCGTAGTCGTGCTTGACGATCTGCCGCGTGAGGAAGCGGTCCTCGCCGTACTTGATGGGGATGCCCGCGATGGCGCGCGACTCCAGGATGGGCTCCAGCTCCAGCAGCACCGAGCGGCGATACGCCGTCAGGCAACCGGACAGGCACATCACCTGGCGGAACGAGCGCTCCAGGTCCTTCAGCCACTTCTGGGCGAAGTGGAACTTGATTTCGATCATCCGCGTCAGCCAGTTCTGGTGACGGTTGCTGACGAAGGTGCGCCCGCCCACCGCGGCCACGTTGGGATGCACGAAGCGGCGGATGAGCTGGCGCACGGCGCTGCGTTCCACCACCACGTCCGAGTCCACGGAGACGATGATCTCCGCGTCCTCCGCGGCGCGGACGCCCCGGTTGATGCCCTTGCGCTTGCCCATGTTCTCCGGGTTGCGCATCACCCGGACGTTGGGGTGGCCCTCCGCGGCCTTGGTGGCCCACGCGAAGCTGTCGTCGCGCGAGCAGTCATCCACGACGATGATCTCCAAGAGCTCGCTGGGGTAGTCCTGGTCCAGCAGCGCCTTGACCGTGTGGTAGATGCCCTGGCCTTCGTTGAACAACGGAATGACGATGGCGACTCTCGGGCGATAGGTGTCATCCACCCGCTCGAACCGCCGCCCCTTCAGCCGCCGCAGGAAGGGGCCGAGGATGTAGCGGTTCATCAAGACGACGATGAACAGCAAATGGATGGGAAACAGTTCCATCGGTCCCGCGCGCCCCCTCACGCCCCGGAAGGGCCCCGGGAACCTCCCGGAGCCCTTCCTTCCGTCCCCAGACGGCCGCTCCACCCCTGTGAAGCGCACGGAAGGTTGGGGTGCCTCGTACGTCCCGCCAACTGTCCGGGACCGGTGGGCTGCCCGGTGATGGAAACCGGGCGGCGCGGGCCTTCAGCGCGGGCTCAGGCCTCGCGTGGCGGAGGCGTGCTTCAGGTGCCGACGAGCAGGATGGTCATGGGCACACTGACAGGAGCGCCCAGCTCGGGGCAGGTCATCTTGTAGTTGCCGTTGAGGGTCGCTCCGACCTTGGCGTCCTTGGAAGCCTTCCCACCCGTGCCGCCGGTGATCTCGAAGGAGATGTCGCAATCCATCTCCACCTCCTCTGGCAGGGGGAAGACGCAGGAGCCCGGGCTCACCGTGAAGGTGGTTTCGCCCGTCATGGTCGCGGTGAGGTCGCAGTCGAAGAACAGGAGGTCCACGTTCAGGCGGTCACTGTTCGCGGCCTCGGTCAGGATCAGGTTGGTCGCTGACGGTTCGGGGGTCTCGGAGACGCCGGAGACGGACAGCGTCATCAGGACGGGGTGGGTGCCCGTGACGTTGGCGCGTGCGTTCTTGAGCTGCCCGTCGTCCGTGTCATCCGTGTCATCCGAGCCGCATGCGGCACAGAAGAGGGAGAGGGCGGCGGCGGATGTCAGGGCGAGGAAGCGGCGCATGGGTGGGGCCTTTTCGGAGGGATGACGGCCGCGGGGGACGTGGCCGCCGGGTTGATGATCAAGTGGGCTGCGTGCGCGGCAGGGCCCGCGCCAGGGTCAGGTCGCGCTCCAGCTCCGCCTCCCGCGCCTGGCGCAGGGCCGGGGAGGGGAAGGCGATGGCCGCCAGCGATTCGGTCGCGGCGGCGGCGATGCGGTCCACGCCGTCCCGGGAGATGACGCCCGCGTGGAACGCGTCCACCGCGGCGCCCACGTAGGTGTCGAAGAAGAAGACGTGCTTCGCGCGCCAGCTGTCGCGCTGCTCCCGCGGCGTCGCCACCACGTCGTGGATGAACACGGCGCGCACCGCCTGGGGCAGGGACTCGCGCATGCGGGCGCCGAACTCCACGTCGCCCTGGCCGCTGTCGCCCACGAAGACGAAGCCGTACTCGGGGAAGAGGCGCGCGTACTGTTCGAAGTTCTCGAACTTCTTCTGCGCGATGCGCGTGTTGCCCACGAGGTAGAAGAAGCTGCCGGAGAGCATCACCGCCAGCGGCACGCCGCGCTTGCTCAGCGAGTCCAGCGTCGCGTTCTCGATGAGGCCCAGCGGATCCTGCGGACGCGCGCTCACGAAGACGAGGTCGCCCGCGCGGCCCGGGATGATGCCCGGCCCCCGGTCCAGCTCCTGGTAGAACGCGAGCACGCCCGGGTACACCGTCTTCGGTGGGTAGCGCTTGTCCACCCAGTTGGCGAAGAACGTGTCGTCGATGTCGCTCAGGACCTTGTTCTCGCCGCTGGGGAAGGCGTCCGCCTCGCGCTGGAAGTGGGTGAGCAGCTCCGCGCGCACCACCACGTCATCCACGTCGTCGAACACCAGCTTGTGCAGGTCGTGGTACTCGCCGCCCGCCTCCAGCAGGTTCTTGAACCCGGTCAGCTCGCGGCCCTTGAGCCCCAGGAACAGGTCGCGCAGCCGCGCTTCCGCCTGGGCGTGCGTGGCGCCCTTCTGGAGCGCGGTGGCCAGCGATGCGCGCACCGGCAGGGACAGCTCCGCCGCCCGGCGCGTGCACAGGAGGTCCAGCAACTCCGTGTGGTGGTCCGGGCCCACCAGCCGGTCGTCCAGGTCCGACAGCAGGCGCACCAGGTCCACGTTGGACAGGAGGAAGTTCAGCTCCTCGCGGGTGGCGCCCTCCAGCAGGTCCAGGATGCGGCGCTCGTCGTTCCGGTCCGTGTGGCCCGTCATGTCCCGGCGCAGCGCCTGGAGCTTCGTCGTCGCGGTGGTCAGGTCCATGCGTGTCCCTCCCGGGGCTTGGGGCCGCGAAGCCTACGCGCCCGCCGAGCGGCCGGACCAGCCCCCGTGACAGGCGCGACGGTTCCTGATTGCCTGCGCGACATGACGGTGTCCCCTTCCTCCACGCCCCTCGACCTGCGCCCCGACGAGGTCCACGTGTGGATCGTCGAACCCGAGCGCATCGACGACCCGCGCCTCCTGGAGGCCTACAAGGCCCTGTTGGACCCGAGCGAGCGCGAGCGGCAGCGGCGCTTCCACTTCGAGCGGCACCAGCGGCAGTACCTGGTGTCCCACGCGCTGGTGCGGCTGACGCTGTCGCGCTACGCGCCCGTCGCGCCGGAGGCCTGGCGCTTCGTCCCCAACGAGTACGGCCGCCCCGCCATCGTCGGCCCCGAGGGCCAGTGGCTGCGCTTCAACCTGAGCCACACGGATGGCATGGCCCTGGTCGCGGTGGGCCGGGACGTGGACCTGGGCGCGGACATCGAGGACGCGGAGCGGCCGGGCGAGACGGTGGAGATCGCCGACCACTACTTCGCGAAGACGGAGGTGCAGGCCCTGCGCTCGCTGCCCAAGGAGCGCCAGCGCGAGCGCTTCTTCGAGTACTGGACCCTGAAGGAGGCCTACATCAAGGCGCGCGGCGCGGGCCTGTCCCTGCCGTTGGATCAGTTCGGCTTCGACCTGATGCCGGAGCAGATGCCTCGCATCAGCTTCGACCCGCGGATGAACGACCTGCCGGACGTGTGGCAGTTCATGCAGCACAAGCCGTCCGCCCGGCACCAGGCGGCGGTGGCCTTCCGCAGGCCCCGGAGCGGTGCGCTCACGGTGCGCTGGCAGCACACCGTGCCGCTGTCCGGCGACATGGCCCCGGTCATCAAGACGGCCTAGCGGGCGTTCGGGATTTCGGAATTTCCCAGCTCAGAAGCGGACTTCGTGCGGGCCGTCGCCCCGTACCCCTTGCCCGTCCCGGGATGGGCCTCGTGGTCGCCCATCAGCTTGCGGAACGGTCGCGGGACAGGGTGGACCGGTTCAGCCGGCGGGATGGGGCGGCGCTCGGCAGGAAGGAGCTTCAGACTGCCCCGGACCGAGCCGAGCCCAAGCAACTGCGTGCGAATGGCGCGGCCCAGGACTTCGGCGAGCAGCGAGGGGACAGCGTTGCCGAGCTGGCGCTGGGCCGAGGTACGGCTACCCTGCACCTGCACGTCATCGGGGAAGGTCTGGATCCGCGCCAGCTCCCGCAGGCTCAACCGCCGGTTCTCCCAGTGGAAGGGCCCGACGGACGGGCCCGGCTGGGCCTGGATGGTCCAGGAGGGTCGATTCTTGGCGAGCTTCAGTAGAAAGGTCCAATACCGCCGCCGCCAGCCGAAGAGCGGCAACCCACCACCCCGGTCGGTGTGGAAAAGGTAGTTCTGGCCCTCAGGGATAGAGGGCAGCAAGCCAGCCCATTTGCCCCGCACCGCCAAGTCCTCATCGGCGCTCGGCTTGAGATCACCAATCGCCTCCCAGGCCGTGCGGTACTGGGGCAGTCCTACCATCGGCAGATCCCCCTCTGAGCTGGGCTCCACGTGCGTGGGCGCCGGGAAGCGGAAAGTGGCGCCATCGCGCGAGGCGACCAACACGAATCGTTCGCGCATCTGCGGGACGCCATAGGCAGCCGCGTTGAGCACCTGGAAGTGCGGCTTGTAGTTGCTCTTGGTAGCCGCGTTGATGCGCTCGATCTTCTCCAGCAGTAACTGCAGCCCCTCGTCCTTTCCCGAGAAAGCGAGGCCCGTGACATTTTCCAGCACGAAGACCCGAGGGAGCGCCTCCTCCACGAGCCGCATGTACGCGGCGAGCGTGTCAGCGCGCGGGTCGTCGAGCCGACGGGCATCGCCGCGTGCCCAGTAGCCGGACTTCGAGAAAGGCTGGCACGGAGGACCGCCGATAAGCAGGTCCGCCTCGCCGCGCTTGAGACCACCTACCTCTAGTAGCTCAGGTGTCGGGACATCGAAGACACTCCGCTCAATGACCGACCAGTCCGGCCGGCTGGCACGCAGGGTCTCGCAGCAGTCGTGATCGAACTCGAGCGTGACGGCGGTGTCGAAGCCGGCCGCCTCGAACCCGTAATCCATCCCGCCCGCGCCACTAAAGAGGCTGATGACCTTCGGCTTACCCATGTCAGCGCACCACTAGCACGTTGGGGGGACATCGCCATCTGGAGACCCATGGCCACCATGCGTACGTGGACGCCCCTCATCAGGGGGAGGCCCCTCTTGCCTGCGGCGCCGGCCACCAGACAGCGCCCACACTGTCGCAGGCAGTCCTCAGGCCACGGTCCGGAGGACGCTCTGCACGTCATACAGCCAGCGTTGGTCAACCCGAACATTGCTGGCCAGCTTCCCTGTGCATTTGGGATGCCCGTCGAGCGCAGTGGTGGGGGCGAACCGGAACTCCCACTGCAGCGTCACGGCGTGGAGGCACGCGGCCACGACATCGAAATCGTTAGGGCTGTAGTAACGCGAGCAAGGATCGTCCTTCGCGGCGCGTGTCCGCTGGAAGTCGACACGCGCCACGTTCCCTGAGGCCATGTTGCGTAGGACGTTCTTGCACTCAATGCGTAGAGGACGGCTGCCCTCGAACCTGAGGCTGACGTCCGGCTGCCCCTCCCCGTCATCGCGCACGCAGTCGGTGACCCCCGGTACCTGTCGCAGTGCGCGAACGAGATGCTCCTCCGCGACCCAGCCGCGGACTGCCATCTTGAGGCGTCGTGCGTTGGCAATGAGGTCGAGTACCTCATGCGCGTCAAGCTGGAACTCTTCCGCAAGAGCATGGAGGCGTGCTGTCGGAGGAGCAGGTGCCCACGGCCCATCTGCAGCCGACATCAGGCCTGATGGGGGAAGCGGCGTGGCGGCACGTTCCGCCAAGAGCTGGCGGTGCCCCTGGTCCTCCCCCAGAGCTTCACGCTCGAACCGTACGTAGCGAAGGAAGTGATTCGCCGTGCCCCCCACCAGGACTTCGACGGGCGTCTCCGGCGCGCCGTTGAACTCGCGCTCCCAGCAGTACCAGCCATGCCGCAGGATGGCCTGGGAGTGGTGTTCTTTGTACTCGATGCTGCGCGAGAACGGCGTCGGGTTGTGCAGGACCGGGTCTGCACCCACAAAGTGGCCCCGCTCGGGGTCGATGCCGCAGAAGAGCGTGGTGTACAGCATGTACGGGTCCTGCCAGATCGGATGGAGGCTCTTGAAGTCCGAGCCGTATTTGATCTGAAAGCGGTGCTCGTCAGGGGGCCTATTCCTGATGATCTGCGAGTTGGCGAAGAAGGCGTAGGCCACGATGCCCATCCGCTCCCCCGTCGATGTTTCGAAGGAAATGCAGAACGGCGCCTGGGTCGGCGGCGTATGAGCGAGGATCCGACAACCGGCCCCTTCAAGCGCGTCAAGCATGAACCGCAGCAGCGGCTCGCGATCAGCTCGCTTCACTGCGTAGACCCGGTAGTCCATGCGCAGAAGCGTAGGCCGTGTAGCCAAAACAGAGCTAGCGGCAAATCGGGGCGAGCAGAACGAAGGAGAGGAAGTGGGCGACGTGCTCGACGTAGGCGTCGCCACGTGGCGGGAGAGCTTGATTCGGCTGATAGGCCGCTGGCCGCATTTGCTTCGCAGCGCATAAAGACGGTTCAGACCAGGGGCTGAAGTCAGGAGGAGTGCGGGCCGTCCAGGTCCACACAACCTCCCGGAAGGGGACCGGGCTCGCGGTGCAGCTCCAGGACGATGTCCGGTGAAACGGCTGCGGCGAAGGCATCCTCGTAGCGCTGGTGGAGCGCGTCGTAGTCGCTTCGCTTGAGACGCAGGAGCCTCCAACTCGCCGCGACGGCCAGGATCGCACCGAGCGTGCCAGGGACGAGCCTGTGCTGGAGGAACACGGCTGTCACGAGCGCGGCCCCGGCCATCACAGCGAGGAGCCAGCCCGTGCGGAAGGACTTCCCCATCCGCTGGTACCGCGCCAGCTCATCGGGAGTAAGGGCTCGCGATGCCTCCGCGTGGGCGCGCTGCTCATCCTCGGCGCCCTCCATCCGGTTGAGGTGGACTCGGACGTGATACCAGGAGGGCTCGACGTGGAACCTGTCCGCCTCGGACGTGATTTGGGGACGGGGATTGCGAAAGTCCTCGCACCCACCGGCCATCGCGGTTCCCGAACCGAGGTGGAGTCCCAGCTCGTTCCCGACCGTGTCGAACCGCTGCCAGAGTGCCGGGACGAACGGCTCATCGACGTGGAGCTGGATGAGGTAGCTGCCATCCGCGCTGGTGTGGATGGCGAGCACCTCCCCGCGCGCAGCGCTCTCCTCCAAGGCTTTGCCCTTGATGGGCCGGGCCGAGGAGGGGAGCCCGGCATCCCAGATTCCCACGCACGCGATGTCCGTCCCCGCGTGGATGAGGTACCGGGCCATGAGCGCCCTCTACGTCGCGGCCGTCATCCAGCGCGTCAGGTCCTCGCGCACGGCGGCCAGCACCGGCGGCCCGTGCGTGCGGATGAAGAAGTGGCCGCCCTCGAAGTGGCGGATGCGCACGTCGGCGGTGGACTCCTCGCGCCAGTGCTCGATCGTGTTCAACCCCACGTGCTTGTCCCCCTTGCCCGCGTACACGGACAGCGGGATGTCCAGCGGGGCCGTGTCCTTGCCGTTCTCCGACCAGGCCAGCGAGAAGTCCGCGCGCAGCGTGGGGAGGATGAGCTCCAGCAGCTCCTTGTGCTGGAGGACCTCCTCCGGCGTGCCGTCGTACTCGCGCAGCTTCGCGATGAACCCCGGATCATCCAGCGTGTGGATGGGCTCCCGGTCGTTGTGCGACGGCGGGGGCGCCGCCGCGGCGATGAAGCCCAGCGGCTTCGGGCCGCCCTGGCGCTTCAGCGTCCGGGCCACCTCCAGGCCGATGCGCGCCCCCATGCTGTAGCCGAACAGCGCGAAGGGCCGGTCCATCAGCGGCATCAGCGCCGGCATCAGCACGTCCATCAGCTCCGGCAGGGACTTCATCGCGGGCTCCATCAGACGCCGCTCGCGCCCGGGCAGCTGCACCGCGCACAGCTCCACGCCCGTGGGCAGCGCCATGCTCCAGGGCTGGTAGATGGCCGCGCTCCCGCCGGCGAACGGCAGGCAGAACAGGCGCAGGCGCGGCTCCGGGAGCGGCTTGCGGGACGGGAACCAACGGTCGAGGACGGGAGGGGATGCGCTTGCCATGGCGCGGCCGTCTATACCACGCGCCCCTCGCGCGGAAACCGCCTCCCGCACGGTGGGGGGGGGCCCGTGGCACGCACCCGGAGTGGACCGTGAAACATCCCTCCCAGCAGGTCCTCCGGTCATGTTTCACCGCCCCCTCCGGCATGTCACATCCGCCGTGTCTCACACTCGCAGAAGCGGAAACCTCCACGGCCACGGTTGGGCGTGGGACCGGTTGTGGTAGCTTGCCTGTCCGTGAGCTACGAGCTTTCACATCTTGAGGCGCTGGAAGCCGAGTCCATCTTCATCATCCGGGAAGTCGCGGCGGAGCTGGACCGGCCGGTGCTGCTCTTCTCCGGTGGGAAGGACTCCGCGGTGATGTTGCACCTGGCGGTGAAGGCCTTCTGGCCCGCACCGCTGCCGTTTCCGCTGATGCACGTGGACACGGGGCACAACTTCCCGGAGGTCATCCAGTATCGCGATGAACGGGTGGCGGAACTGGGCGCGCGGCTCATCGTCGCGTCCGTGCAGGAGGCCATCGACGCGGGCAGGGTCACGGAGGAGAAGGGTCCTCGCGCGTCCCGCAACCGCCTGCAGACGCAGCCCTTGCTGGAGGCCATCGAGAAGAACGGCTTCAACGCCGTCTTCGGCGGGGCCCGGCGGGACGAGGAGAAGGCCCGCGCGAAGGAGCGCGTGTATTCCTTCCGCGACGAGTTCGGCCAGTGGGATCCGAAGAACCAGCGGCCGGAATTGTGGGCGCTCTACAACGGCCGCCACCGCCGCGGGGAGCACCTGCGCGTGTTCCCCCTGTCCAACTGGACCGAGCTGGACATCTGGCAGTACATCGGCCGGGAGAACGTGGCGCTGCCGTCCATCTACTACACGCACCGGCGCGAGGTGTTCCGCCGGGACGGGATGCTGATGGCCTGGTCGCCCTTCATGTCCATGATGCCCGGCGAGACGGTGACGACGGAGACGGTGCGCTTCCGCACCGTGGGCGACATGACGTGCACCGCGTGCGTGCCGTCCACCGCGTCCACGGTGGAGCAGGTCATCGCGGAGGTGACGGCCTCCCGCGTGACGGAGCGTGGCGCCAGCCGCGCGGACGACAAGTTCTCTGAGACGGCGATGGAAGACCGCAAGCGCGAGGGATACTTCTAGTGGAACTGCTGAGATTCGCGACCGCGGGCTCCGTGGATGACGGCAAGAGCACCCTCATCGGGCGGCTGTTGTACGACACGAAGTCCATCCTCGAGGACCAGCTCGCCGCGGTGGAGCGCACGAGCCACGCCCGGGGTGACGAGTACGTCAACCTGGCGCTGCTCCTGGACGGCCTGAAGGCCGAGCGCGAGCAGGGCATCACCATCGACGTGGCGTACCGCTACTTCTCCACGGCGAAGCGCAAGTTCATCATCGCGGACACGCCCGGACACCTGCAGTACACGCGCAACATGGTGACGGGCGCGTCCACGGCGGACCTGGCGCTCATCCTGGTGGACGCGCGCAAGGGCGTGCTGGAGCAGACGCGCCGCCACGCGTTCATCGCGTCGCTGCTGCGCGTGCCGCACCTGGTGCTGTGCGTGAACAAGATGGACCTGGTGGACTACGACCAGGGCGTCTTCGACCGCATCCGGGAGGAGTTCCGCCAGTTCTCCATGAAGCTGGACGTGTCCGACCTGTCGTTCATCCCCATCTCCGCGCTGGGCGGGGACAACGTGGTGTCGCGCTCGGAGAAGATGCCCTGGTACCAGGGCCCCACGCTCCTGCACCACCTGGAGAACGTGCACATCGCGTCCGACCGCGACCTCATCCACCTGCGCTTCCCCGTGCAGGGGGTCATCCGGCCGGCGTCCGCGAAGAAGTTCCACGACTACCGCGCGTACTCCGGGCAGCTCCTGGGCGGCGTGATGCGCCCGGGCGACGAGGTGATGGTGATGCCGTCCGGCTTCACCACGCGCATCAAGGCGCTGGAGCTGGCCGGCAAGCCGCTGAAGGAAGCGTTCCCGCCCATGTCGGTGAACGTGTCGCTGGAGGAGGAGCTGGACATCAGCCGCGGCGACATGCTGTGCCGCCCGGGCAACCCGCCCACCGCGAGCCAGGACATCGACGCGATGGTGTGCTGGCTGTCGGACTCCACGCAGCTCAACAGCGGCTCGCGGCTGGCCATCAAGCACACCACCCGCATGGCGCGCGCCATGGTGAAGAACCTCCACTACCGGCTGGACGTCAACACCCTGCACCGCGACGAGCAGAGCTCCGGCTTGAAGCTCAACGAGGTGGGCCGGGTGACGCTGCGCACGACGGTGCCGCTCTTCTTCGACGAGTACCGGCGCAACCGCAGCACCGGCAGCTTCATCCTCGTCGACGAAGCCACCAACGCCACCGTGGGCGCGGGGATGATCAACGGCCCCGCCGTGGACAGGTAGAAGGGAATGGCGATGCAACAGCGTCCGGGCTTCATCCTCTGGTTCACTGGCATGTCCGGCGCGGGCAAGAGCACGCTGTCCACCGCGGTGGCACGGCAGCTGTCGCCCGTGCAGCGCGTGGAGCTGCTGGACGGGGACGAGGTGCGCACGTACCTCTCCCGCGGCCTGGGCTTCAGCCGCGCGGACCGCGAGGAGAACGTCCGGCGCATCGGCTATGTGGCGCGCGTGCTTGCCAAGCACGAGGTGGGCGTCATCACCGCCGCGATTTCCCCGTACAAGAGCTCCCGGGACGAGGTGCGTGCCCTGGCCACCCAGGCCGGCATCCCGTTCCTGGAGTGCTACGTCCAGGCCAGCCTGGACGCGCTCATCGCCCGGGACGTGAAGGGGCTCTACAAGAAGGCCCTGGCCGGGGAGATTCCCCACTTCACCGGCGTGTCGGACCCGTACGAGCCGCCCGAGTCCCCGGAAATCACCGTCCGCTCCGACGCGGAGACGGTGGAGGCGGGGGTGGAGCGCATCCTCGACACGCTGAGGGACCGGGGGCTCCTGGCTCCGGCCGCGAGCGCCGCCTGAGACGGCCGGGCCGGTTCCGGCCGTCGCTTTTCGGCTAGGCTCGCGACCCGGGAGGGGGTCCCAAGGCCGTGCCGATGCTCGTCTACAACCCAGGGCAGCCGGATGAGCTGTCCTACCCGCTGGGGGACGCGCCCATCACCATTGGCCGCGCGGACGACCAGGGCATCTGCATTCCGCACCGCAGCCTGTCGCGCCAGCACGCCCGCATCGAGCCCTCCGACGGGCGCTTCTTCGTCACCGACCTCCAGAGCAAGAACGGCACCTTCGTCAACGGCGTGCAGATCCGCCGCAAGGAGCTGCGCCCCGGCGACACGCTGACCCTGGGCGAGCTCGTCTTCCTGCTCACCCACGAAGCGCCACCGGCCGTGCCCGCGGGCCCGCCCGGCTCCGGCTCGGCATCCGGCGCCTCCGGCGAACCCCGCCCCCAGCTCACGCGCGCGCTCACCCGCGTGCCGCTGAAGACGCTGGTGCAGGCGGTGTCCGGCTCGGAGAAGTCCGCGGAGGAGGCCCCCGGCACCGCCACGCGCGCCCGGGAGCGGATGCGCATCCTCCAGGAGGTGGCGAAGCTGTTGTCCGTCACGGACGACCTGGAGGCGCTGCCCGGCAGGGTGCTGGACCTGGCGTTTCAAATCCTCCACGTGGAGCGGGGCGCCATCCTGCTGGTGGACGAGGGCACCGGGAAGCTGGAGCCGCGCGTGACGAAGACGGCCGAGGGCACGGCCGTGCGCGGGCCCATCTACAGCCAGAACATCGTGGACTTCGTGCTGCGCCGGAGCGTGGCGGCGCTCTTCTCCGACGCGGTGAATGATCCGCGCCTGGGCGCCGCGGAGTCCGTCATCTTCAGCTCCATCCGCGCCTCCATGTGCGTGCCGCTCAAGCCCCGCGACGAGGTGCTTGGCGTGCTCTACGTGGACAACGTCTCCACGCCCAAGTCCTTCTCCGAGGACGACCTGGAGTTCCTCGTCGCGTTCGCGGGGCAGGCGGCGCTCGCGCTGGAGAACGCCCGGCTCTACCGCCGCATCGAACAGGAGACGGTGCAGCGCATGCAGCTCATCATGGACGCGAAGCTGGCCTCGCTCGCGGCGCTGGTGGGCGGCATGGCGCACGAGCTGCGCAATCCGCTCAACTTCATCAGCAACTTCGCGGGCCTCTCCGTGGGCCTCACGGAGGACCTGGCCGGCGTGCTGGAGCCGCAGCGCGAGCGGCTGACGGCGGACTCCGTGCGCGACGTGGATGAGGCGCTCGCGTGCCTGCGCACCAACGTCCAGAAGATCAACGAGCACGGCCGCCGCGCGGACGCGCTCATCCAGAACATGCTCCAGCACGCGCGCCGCTCGCCCGGTCCGCGCGAAGCGGTGGAGCTGAACGCGCTGGTCGCGGAGAGCGTCGCGCTGGGGCAGGGCGGCATGCGGGGCGAGCCCCTGACCGTCCACCTGGAGGCCGAGTATGACCCGGCCGTGGAGCGGCTGGAGCTCAGCCGCGCGGACGTGGGCCGCGTCATCATCAACGTCGTGGACAACGCGCTCTACGCCATGCGTCAGAAGCGCCAGGCGCAGGGCGCCGCGTATGTGCCGGTGCTCAAGGTCCGCACCCTCGCGCGTCAGGACCAGGTGGAGGTCCGGCTGCGCGACAACGGGCCGGGCATCCCCGCGGAGAGCGCGGGAAGAATCTTCGACCCCTTCTTCACCACGAAGCCGCCGGGGCAGGGGACGGGGCTGGGGCTGTCGCTCAGCCATGACATCATCGTGCAGGGCCACCAGGGCACGTTCCGCATGGAGACGGTGCCGGGTGAGTTCACGGAGTTCGTCATCACCCTGCCCAGGCGGGGGGGACGGTCACCCATGGAGCGAGGATCGGGAACGCGATGAAGAACCTCATGGATCCTGCGCTGCTGGAAGCCTTCCAGGGCCGGTACGAACTCCTGTCGGAGTTGGGCGAGGGCGGCTTCGGCCGCGTCTACAAGGCCCGCCAGGTGACCACCGGCCAGAACGTGGCGGTGAAGCTGCTGCGCCTGACGGACGGCGCGACGCCGGAGTCGGTGGAGCGCCGCAGCGCGCGCTTCGAGCGCGAGATGAAGCTGTGCGCGCAGATGCACCACCCGAACATCGTGCGGCTCATCGACTCGGGCCGCGCGCAGGGCGGCGCCGTCTACTCCATCTTCGAGTTCGTGCCAGGGAAGAACCTGGCGCAGGTGCTCGCGGAGGAGGGCGTGCTGGATCCGGTGGAGGCTCGCCACCTGATGCTCCAGCTCTTGGACGCGCTGGCGTGCGCGCACGCGCAGAACGTGGTGCACCGCGACCTGAAGCCCGCGAACATCATGGTCGTGCCCACCGGCGCCCGTCGCAACGCGCTGGTGCTGGACTTCGGCATCGGGTCGGTGACGGACGAGCTGACGCGCACGGAAGCGCAGCCGCGCATCACATCCACCAATGAGTCGCTGGGCACGCCGTCGTACGCGGCGCCAGAGCAGCTTCGCGGGCAGGCGCCCACGCCGCGCTCGGACCTGTACGCGTGGGGGCTGGTGTTCCTGGAGTGCCTCACCGGCCGCCGCGTCTTCGAAGGCGCCACCGTCGCGGAGGTCATCTTCCAGCAGCTCTCCTCGGAGCCGGTGCCCATCCCGTCGGCCATCGCCGCGCACCCGCTGGGCAAGCTGCTCCAGCGCGTCACCGCGAAGGACCCGTCCCAGCGGACCGTGTCCGCGGAGGTGCTGCTGCGCCAGCTGGAGGCGGTGGACGTGTCCAACCTGCCGCGCCGGCCCGCGCCCGTGCGCATCCAGCCCGCGGCCCCCAACGCGGAGACGGCGACGGTGGAGCTGTCCAGCCGCACGCCCAACGCCGTGTCCACGCGCTCGCGCCGGTGGGCGGAGGGCGAGCGCCGCCAGCTGACGGTGGTGTGCTGCACGCTGTCCGCCACGCAGACGGCGCCAGGGCCGGTGGACATCGAGGAGCTGGATCACGTGCTGGGCGCCCAGCAGGAGGTCTGCATCGAGATCGCCCGGCGCTACAACGGCCACATCGCCAGCGCGCTGGGCGACATCGTCCTCTTCTACTTCGGCTATCCGGCGGCCCGGGAAGACGACGCGCGGCGCGCGGCGCAGGCGGCGCTGGACATGGTGGCGGAGGTGAAGCGGCGCGGCCGTGCCATCGAGGCCGAGCGCGGCACGCGGGTGGAGATCCGCGTGGGCCTGCACACGGGCCTGGTGGTGTCGCGCGAGCAGCGGGATCCCACGCTCTCCGGCCTGGGCTTCGTGGTGGGCACCACGCCGAAGCTGGCCTTCCGGCTGTCCACCTCCGCGCCCTCGGGCGCCATCCTCGTCACGGGCGACACGCAGCAGCTGGTGCGCAAGCACTTCCCGCTGGAGGCCGCGCCCGCGTCGCCGAACGAGCTGCTGCCCCCGGGCCTGGAGACGTTCGTGCTCCAGGGCGCGGACGCGACGTGGAGCGGCACCGACGAAGCGCTGTCGCTGGTGGGCCGCACGCGCGAGCTGGACCTGGTGCTGTCGCGCTGGGAGCAGGCGCGCTCGGGGCAGGGGCAGGTGGTGCTGATTTCGGGCGAGCCGGGCATCGGCAAGTCGCGCCTCATGCGCGAGCTGGGAGACCGGCTGGGCGCGGAGCCCCACACGTGGCTGGAGGCCCGCTGCACGGAGGACAGCTCCGGCCAGGCGTATGCCCCGGTGGTGGACCTGCTCACGCGGATGCTGGATCCGAACCGCGACCTGCCTCCGGAGGGCCGGCTGACGGGCCTGGAGGCGCTCTTGTCCGGCTACAGCTTCGAGCTGCCGGAGACGCTGCCCCTGTTCGCGTCGCTCTTGTCCCTGCCGCTGCCGCCGGAGCGCTGGGCGCCGCTGGACGTGTCGCCCTTGAAGCACCGGGAGCTCACGCGCAACGCGCTGCTCGCGTTCCTCGCCGCGATGGCGGAGCGGCAGCCCGTGGTGCTGGCGCTGGAGGACCTGCACTGGGCGGACCCCTCCACGCTGGAGCTGCTCAAGGCGCTGGTGGAGGAGGTGTCCTCGTCGCGCCTGCTCGCCGTGTTCAGCGCGCGGCCGGAGCTGGAGCCGCCCTGGGCCGCGTCGGCGGTGACGCAGGTGCAGCTGGGCGCGCTGGCTCGCGCGGAGGTGGAGCGGCTGGCCACCGCCGCCGCGGGTGGCCCGCTCTCTCCGGAGGCGCTGGAGGAGATTTCCACGCGCACGGACGGCATCCCGCTGTTCGTGGAGGAGCTGGTGCGCACGCTGCGCGAGTCCGGCGCGCTGGTGGAGCGCGAGGGCCGCTTCGCGCTGGAGGCCAGCAAGGCGGGCCCCTCGGTGCCGGGCACGCTGCGCGATCTGCTCGTCGCCCGCCTGGACCGGCTGGGCCGCGCCAAGGAGACCGCGCAGATCGCCTCCGTGCTGGGCCGTGAGCTGACGCATGAGCTCCTGCGCCACGTGAGCCCCCTGACTCCCGAGGCGCTGGAGGCGGACCTGGAGCGGCTGGTGGGCTCGGGGCTCCTGCACCGCAAGCGCCGGCCGAAGGGGCCCGTGTACCTCTTCAAGCACGCGCTGGTGCGGGACGCGGCCTACGACTCCATGCTCAAGCGGTACCGCCAGCAGATGCACGCGAAGACGGCGGAGGCGATGGAGGCGCACTTCCAGGAACAGGTGGAGTCGCGGCCGGACCTGCTCGCGCACCACTGGGCCGCCGCGAACCTGAAGCGCAAGGCCATCCTCTACGCCCAGAAGGCCGCGTTCGCCGCGCTGGTGCGCTCCGCCTACCTGGAGGCCATCCTCTTCGCCCGGCTGGGCCTGTCGTGGCTGGACGCCATCGACGACCCGGTGGAGCGCGCGCAGCTGGAGCTGAGCCTCAACGGCGTGCTCGCGCCGGCGCTGATGTCCACGCAGGGCTGGCGCTCCCAGGACCTGCGCAACGTGGCCGAGCGCTCGCTGGAGCTGCTCTTCACGGTGGGGGAGAGCCCCTACGCGGCCCCGACGCTGTGGGTCCTCTCCATCTTCTACCACCTGGGAGGTGATCAGCGCCGGGTGCGCGGGTTGCTGGACCGGCTGGTCGCGCTGGCGCAGCGAAGCGGGGACGCGGGCCAGGAGGCGGTGGCGCTCACCATCCTCTCCAACATCGAGCTGCTGGAAGGCCGCCTGGGCGAGGCGAAGGCGAAGGCGGACCGGTGCCTGGCGCTGTTCGACCCCGTCGCGCACCGGATGCACCGCATCCTCTACGGACAGGACACGCGCGTGGGCGGCGAGTCCGTGCTGTGCCGGGGGAAGTGGCTGCTGGGCCTCCCGGACCAGGCGAAGGCGCACGGCGAGGCCGCGGTGGCGTGGGGCCGCGAGCTGAACCACGGCACCAGCATCGGCCTGTCGTTCATCTACCTGCTGCTGATTGCCCAGGAGCACGGCGACCGGACGGAGGCGCTCCAGCTCATCTCCCAGCACTCGGAGCTGTCCCACCGCTACGGTCTGATGGAGCAGGCCGCCTACGTGGGCATCCTGCGCGCCTGGGCCGTGAAGGACCTGGAGGCGATGCGGCGCGGCATCGCGCTGCGTGAGGCGTTCGGCACGGAGATGGACCAGCCAGCGTACTACGCCATGCTCGCGGAGCTGGAGCTGGAGCTGGGCCACGTGGAGGCGGCGCTCGCCTCAGTGGAGCGCGGCCGGCAGCGCGCGCAGGCCCTGGGCGAGGCGTACCACGAGTCCAAGATGCTCCACGTCAAGGGCCGGGTGCTGCTGCAACGGGATGGAAACACTGCACTCTCCGCGGAGACCTGCTTCCGGCAGGCGGCGGAGGTGGCACACGCACAGGGCGCGCGGATGCGGGAGCTGCAGGCCGTCACCGCCCTGGCGCGGGTGCTCCAGGCCTCCGGGCGACAGGAAGAAGCCCGGCAACGGCTGCAAACGGTCTACAGTACCTTCTCCGAAGGATGGGGGACACCACCCGTCTCGGAGGCCCGCGCGTTGTTGAATGCGCTGGGAGGAGAACGCTGACATGAGCAAGAAGAAGCCGGAGTCGAAGGCCGCGCCCGCACGGGCCCGTCCGGTGGCGCGCAAGCCCACGCGGGGCCCGGAGGCCAAGGCCTCGGTGAATGACTGGCAGGCCGTGTGGATGCGCGCCGTCGCGCTGGCGTGGAAGGAGCCCGAGTTCGAGGCGGCCCTCCAGAAGGACCCGCGCCAGGCTCTCAAGAAGCGCTTCGACTTCGACCTGCCCGCCAGCATCCACCTGAAGGTCGTCCCCTCCAGCGTGAAGGACGCGGCGGCGGACGGGACCTGGAAGGTGAACAGCGCGGAGGTGGAGCTGCACCTGCCGAAGAAGCCCGCCGACGTGGCGGACCACGCCGTGGCGCTCTCCAGCCTCACCGACACCCACAGCCGCTCGCACTGCTGCGGCAGCCCCTGCTGCTAAGGCGTCGCGAAGGGCGCTCTAGCGGTCCGGAGACTCGCCTCCCGACACCGCGAAGGCGCCCACGCTGGCCTCGCCGAAGCCGTCCACGCCCGCCACGCGCTGGAAGAAGTCCGGATCGCTCCGGCCCAGCGCGTAGGGCCGTAGCCCCATCGCGGTGGACACCAGGTAGAGCGTCTGCACCAGCGCTCCCGTGTCCTGGAGCACCAGTGAGTACGCCAGCGTCTCGTACTTCCACGCGAGCCGGGGCACGCGCGCGGCCACCACCATCAACACCTCCGGCCGCTCGAAGGGCTCCGCCGGTGCGCGGGCTTCATCCAGGAGCGCGTGGAACTCCGGCGTGGGGCCGCTCAGCTTCTCCAGCCGGTGGCCCAGCGGATCGTAGTGGTAGGCGCCCGGGGCCAGGCCCTGGCACTCGCCCACCATGGGGTAGAGCTCCAGCGCGTACACCGCGCCCGCGCCGGGGTAGGGCCGGTCGGTGATTTCGCCGTCCTGCGTGGTGCGCACGTCGCGCACGCGCGCGGCGCGGTAGAGCAGCTCGCCCAGCTGCTTCACGGTGAGCGGTGCGGCGCCCCGGCCTCGCAGGCTGCGGCGGGCTTCCAGCACCTCCGTGAAGGAGCGGTCGCCGCCCGCGCGCAGCGCCTCCAGGTCCGGCCGGTGCAGCTCCACGACCTCCTCGGTCACGGTGGGCTTGAGGG
>NZ_RAVY01000190.1:0-18720 GCF_003611625.1 Corallococcus sp. CA054B | reverse complement strand
GAATGGGGGGTGGCGGGAAGAGGGCGTGGGGTTGCGGCGTCGTGCGACGCGGCAGGCCCGCCGGGGGCGCTCCCTGACGAGCGCCAGAGGGCCGCAGTCACGACGAGCGCGACGATACAAACGACGCCTGCGAGCCACCTTCCCGCGCGAAGCGGTCGCTCCATCATGGCCACACGCCGCTTGAGGGTTTGAGGCGTGGAGGGAATCGCCAGTGTCGCGGGTGTTGGCCCTCCATGACGCTGTTCAGCGGGTGGATGGGCAGGCACGTCATACTCCGTGGAGTGCGCGGTACGGAGATCCGCCAACTCGCGGCGTAGCGCCTCGGTATCGACCGGACGCCCCCTGGGGTCCCGGGCCAGGATGTTCTCGACGAGGTCGCTCAGGGGCGCTGGCACCCGCGCATTCGCCAATCGGGGTGGCGGCGGTGGGAGGGCAGGATTGTTCAAGTCGAAGCGCGGACGAAACTCCGTCGGGCGTGGGTCGGTCAGCAGTTCATGGAGCATGACGCCGACCGCGAAGATTTCGTCGGCGACCTGGAAGGCGTAGCGGGCCCGGTGCTTGTCCTTGTGCTCGCGCAAGAACTTGAACTGCTCGGGCGCGCGATAGCGGTCCGTGCCCGGCGGCAGTCCCCCGTTCGTCAGGTCGTCGGCGAGGGTGTAGGTCGCGCAACTGAAGTCGATGATGACGGGCTCGCCATCGCTCTTGCGGATGAGCACGTTGGACAGCTTCAGGTCCCGATGCAGGATGCCTCGCCCGTGCATGTAGGCCAGCGCACCGGCGATCTTCTCGAAGACCCCGAGGATTTCGCGAACGGTTGGGTGCTTGCGCTCCGCCCACTCCGCGAGCGTCCAGCCGTCCACGTAGTCGAGCGCGAGGTACAGATTCCCACTCTCCGCCAGGCCGTATCCCTGCGGCCGGACGATGTGGGGATGATCCAGCATGAGCAGCGCCGTCAACTCCCGCAGCGTCCGGGCATGGGTCTGCTTGAAGTCGCCGCTGGACTCCCGGTGCTGGGCCACCTTGATGGCCCGGTGCCTGCCGTTCTTTTCGCCAAGGAAGACGAACGCAAAGCCTCCGTCACCGAGTGGCCTGGAGACCTGCCATCCGTCAATCAACGAACCGGGCGGAACGTGGAGCAGCGTCGCGCTCATCGGGCATCCTCCGCGGCGGGCTTCGGGAAGCGCACGTCTGGAATCGTGAGCCGGCGTTCCCCATCCCCACGCACCTCCAGGGTGAGGACGAGGTCTGCTTTCGTCTCTGGCACTTCCACTGCCGCAAGCACGCGTCCTTCCTGTCCTGTAAGGATTGCCCCCGGCTTCTCCGCTACGAGCCGCGCCCGCAGGGGCATGCCGACTCGCCCCACGAACATCGCTTCTCGTGGTGTCCAGGCGGGGCGGTCAGGGCCGTTCCCAATCGTCACGGCAGCCAGAATCCAACCCGTGCCGCGAAAGGCTACGATCGAGTCCCAATTAAGCCCCTGCACGGCGTCGAGCTTGCCTTTGCGGCTGGACGTCGTGACGCCCTTCTCGTCGACGTAGCCGAGCAGCACGAAGTCTTCCGGCTTCGGCGCAGGAGCTTGAGTCGTGGGCTGGCAGGCAGTGTTCGGCGGCTCCGGGCGTTGCACGTCGATCCGGGAGTCCACTTCGGACGGGTCGGTCACGAGTACGAACGCGGCCCGTGTCGGCACTCGACCGTCAGCGAAGAAGACTCCGATCTCCTGTCGCTCGCCCGCATCGAGATTGGCCACGGGCTGAACGATGACGGACCGCTCGCCGGCATCCAGGACGCGGATCCGCGACTCATCGAAGGTCAGCGTTTTCTTCTGGATCGGCGAAGAGAAGAGGAACACCGTCGGCGTGTCCACCGCGATATGGACAACGGGCAGCGGTTCGGTGGGCGTGCTGGCGACGGTGACGAGGCGTTCCCGCCTGACGCGCGCGCTCGGTGCTGACTCAGCCCTCGCAGCAGCCCACACGAGCGCGAGCGCGAGCGCCAATCTGAACGGTTGGGGCAATGGTGCATGACCTCCTGGATGGGAAGGCTACCATCGCCAATGCACGCGCCGTGATGCTCTTTCCTACAGCAGCGGTGATGCACCGGGCTCCTGATTCAGATCAAGGCGCTGCGCGACCGCCGACCTCCGGAAAGCGCTCGTAGGTCCGCTTGAGCGTGTCCAGGTGGGCGGAGTCATCCAGGTCGAGCGGCGCGTCGGTGAGCTGCACGACCCATCCATCCGTCGCCGTGCGCCGCGCCCGTGAGAGCAGCTCGGCGTCGCGGTTCGGATCCGGGAACCCGATGGCCTGCGCGGCGGCGGCGGACCAGTAGTTGAGCCACCCGAGGAACCAGGGAATCTCAGGCGCGGGGAGCTTTTCTGGCAGGTTGATCATGGGAAGCCCACGGGGTGAACACGCTGGCCCATGAGGCGACCGGCGAAACTGTGGCGCGACTTCTGAACCGTAACCATACGGCGACGCATGCCCCCAGAACGAACACGCACCCTCAGCCACGCCCTCAAGCAATGCCGCCGCTACCGCGAGCACGGGCTCGTCCAGTGGCAGCTCTGCATGCACTTCAGACAGGGACTGACTGCCCGGGCTGAGAAGTCCAGGTCTTCCCCTCCCGTTGACCGTCACGGGGTACCGCTCGTCCCCGTTGCACAGAAGAGGGAATCTCCCGTCCTGCGTCCTTTCCGCGAGCCACGCGTCGCGCCGCGGCAATGCGATGGGGCGCACGCCGTTGCCGACTTCCCACTCCAGGCGCAGGCCGGGGAGCGCCTTCTCCATCCCATGGACGACGGCGAGCGTGCGGCCATCCCTGCCTACAAGCGGAGGTGCATAAACAACGAGGGAGAGGGCTTTACGCCTGGTCATCGTTTGCACCCCGTGACGACGACATGAAGTGAGAAGTCCGCTTCGATAAGAGCGTCTTTGTGCTCCTGGGTGCTCACCCCAATGACGAAGTCATATCCACATGTAGCAGCAGCAGTTCGCTCCTTTTGTATTTGCTCCAACTCCCTCTCAATCTCCCGCCGCTGGATGAAGCCAGTGTACGTGTCGAATCGATGGGTCTTGATCTCCCACAGCTTGCGCACGCCAACTTGCAGTGCATCGAGGCGCACTCCGCCAACGAGCACGTCCATCCCGGGGTAACGGTTCGGTGGGAACTTGTCGGCACATTCATTATGTGGGTCGTCCTCGCCCGCGTGAGGCACCGGAACAGGTTCGCAACTGGCGCGTCCCGTCCGGTCCACGGGCACAGGCGGCACTGGGGGCTGCCAGTCTTGCCCCGCCGGCTCGGGCTTCAGCTTGGGCTTGCGTTGCGCTTCGGTTTCCCGGGATGCCACCTTTGTTCCTCGTGAGGGTCCTGCCTCCTCGGGGTAGGCGTGGCGGAGCTCATAGGCATCCATCGCTTCCTTGATGGCGACGCCGACCACCACCACACCCAGCACGATGACGGCGCCCACGGCAATCTCAGGAGCCGCCAGCACGCAGAACCCGATTCCAACGGCTGCGGCGTCAGCAGAGGCGACCGTGCATCTTCCCGTGGTGTCGTGGAACTCGATCCGGTCACGGTCGAGGGTCCGATAGCACTTCTCCACCAACACGGGCCAAGGCCGTGCGGCCTCACGGACGACGCACCGTCCCCCATCGGTCCACGGCAGCTTCGCTGCTCGCTGGAGGTTGGCGAGCCTCGGGTCCCGCACCGTTGGCTCATTCCGGCTCGGCGGCGAAGTAGCGCAGGCCGGGAGGAAGAGCAAAAGTGCAATGCAAGCTCGAAGGCGCATCATCGTCACGTCCCTTCAATCAAGCGCGATGCAAGGTCCAAGGCGGGCCAACCTCCAGCCCCGTTGTCAGACGAGCGGCGGCAGGTGGTGCAGCAGCCGCTCCAGGTCCGGCTGGAGCTCGTCCGGCGTGGCGGTGGCCAGCTCCTCGTGGGCGTGCGTGCCCCAGGTGACGGCGTACGTCTTGAGGCCCGCGGCCTGGCCCGCGCGCAGGTCCAGCGTGGTGTCACCCACCATCCACAGGCCGCCGGTGCCCAGCGCCTTCAGGGCGTGGTGGATGACGTCCGGCGCGGGCTTGTGCGGGAAGCCGTCCGTGCCCTGTACGTGGTGCAGCAGGCCGCCCAGCCCCATCGCGTCCACGAAGCGTCGCGCCATGTCGCCGCGCTTGGTGGTGGCGACGGCGAGCAGGTAGCCCCGCTCGCGCAGCGTGCGCAGGACGCGCTCCACGCCAGGGAAGGGCCGGGAGCGCCGGTGGAAGTTCAGCGGGTAGTGCTCGCGGTAGGCCACGCAGAGCGTGGTGGCGTGCTCCGGAGCGAAGCGCGTGTACATGGCCTCCAGCGGCTGGCCGATGAGCGCGCGCACCTCCGCGACGGAGGGCGCGGGCAGGCCGTGGTGCGTGAAGCCATGGAGGAAGCTGTCGATGATGTCCGGCAGCGAATCCACCAGCGTGCCGTCCAGGTCGAAACAGATGCCGCGAGGGGTCACAGTGCTCACGCGCTATTGCATACGCCCTTTCGCGCGGGGCGTGCACGGATTGTGCGTCGCGGCGAGGCCCGGTCCACGCCCGCCGTGCAGGCATCCCGGACTGGCCGTCGCGCGGGGCGTGCGTCAGAGTGCCGCGCGCGATGCCCCGGGACCTTCCTGCCCGGGCGAACGGTCATGGCGGGTGCGCGAATGATGCGAGGACGTCTCGGTTGGATGCTGGGGGCGCTGGTCCTGTGTGCGGGTGCGGGCTGTTCACGGCGCGTGCCGGAGGGAACGCCCGCGGAGCACGCGGTCGCGAACGCCCCCACGGTGTACGTGGCCCAGCGCATCCGCACGCTGGATGCCGCGAAGCCGGAGGCCCAGGCGCTCGCCGTGCGGGACGGCAAGGTGCTGGCCGTGGGCACGCGCGAGGAGGTGCTCGCCGCGGCGGGTGCCACCGCGCGCGTGGTGGAGCTGGGTGACGCGACGGTGGTCCCGGGCCTCACGGATGCGCACGGCCACCTGGCGGGCCTGGGCCAGGCGCTCGCGGGCGTGCGGCTGGAGGGCACCACGTCGCTGGCGGAGGTGCGCCAGCGGCTGAAGGAGGCCCCGGCCACCGCGTACCAGGGCGACTGGCTGGTCGGTCAGGGCTGGGACCAGAACGACTGGGACACGCCGCGCTTCCCCACCGTCGCGGACATGGGCGAGCACCTGAAGGACACGCCCGTGGCGATGTGGCGCATCGACGGGCACGCGCTGTGGCTCAACGCCGCGGCGCTCAAGCGCGCGAACATCACCCGCGACACCAAGGACCCGGAGGGCGGCACCATCCTGCGCCTGCCGGGGGGCGACCCCAGCGGCGTGCTCGTCGACAACGCCATGGACCTGGCGCTGAAGGCGCTGCCCCCGCCCACCCGTGAGCAGCACGAGGCGCACCTGCGCGCGGCGCTGGAGCACTGCGCCCGAGTGGGGCTCACCGGCGTGCACGACGCCGGCATGGACCTGCGGACCTTCCGCCTGCTCCAGGCCTGGGACGAGGCGGGCACCTTGCCCCTGCGCGTCTACGCCATGGCGGATGGGCAGACGGACGACCGCGTGCAGTACCTCAAGGACGGCCCCTTCCAGGGGAAGCTCCTGACGATGCGCGCGGTGAAGCTGCTCATGGACGGCGCGCTGGGCAGCCGGGGCGCGGCGCTGGGCGCGGCCTACAACGACGAGCCCGGCCACCGCGGCCTGCTGGTGCTGTCCCCGGAGGAGTACGCCTCGCGCGTGCACGCCTTCGTGGGCCGCGGCTTCCAGGTGGCGACGCATGCGATTGGCGACCGCGCCAACACGCTGGTGCTGGACACGGTGCTGCGCGAGCTGGCGGCCACGGGGAAGAAGGACGCGCGCCCCCGCGTGGAGCACGCGCAGATCATGACGGCCGAGGACATCTCCCGGCTGGGCGCGAGCGGCTTCGTCGCGAGCGTGCAGCCCACGCACGCCACCAGCGACATGCCCTGGGCGGAGAAGCGCGTGGGCCCGGAGCGCATCCAGGGCGCCTATGCGTGGCAGAAGCTGAAGGCCGCGGGCGCGGTGCTGGCGCTGGGCAGCGACTTCCCGGTGGAGCGGCCGGACGTGCTCGCGGGGCTGTACGCGGCGCGCACGCGGCAGGATGCCAGCGGCCAGCCGCCGGGCGGGTGGCAGCCGGACCAGCGCCTGAGCGGTGAAGAGGCGCTGGAGGGTTTCACGGTGGGCGCGGCCTACGCGTCCTTCGCGGAAGCCCAGCGCGGCCGGCTGAAGCCGGGCATGGACGCGGACTTCGTGGCGCTGTCGGTGGACCCGGTGGACGCGCCCCCGGCGGACCTGCTCACGGCGCAGGTCCGGCTGACGGTGGTCGCGGGCCGCGAGGTGTTCCGCGCGGACGCGAAGTAGCTACAGGTCCGCTTCGTAGGAGAGCGACTCGATGCGCTGGTTCGTCTCCGCCTGAAGGCGGGTGCGCTCCTGCTCGAGTCGCTCCAGCTCCCGGCCGATGCTCTCCAGCCGGTCCTCCTGCGCGTTGAGCTTGGTGACGAAGCGCTCCACCAGCTCGCGCTGGGACGCGCCGCTCTTGAGCGAGTCGATGTTGGAGCGGATCCGCTCCTGGTCCTTGAAGAGCTGGGTGCGCTCCTCGTTGAGGCGCTGGAGGTCGCGGGCGATGTTCGACTGCTTCTCGCGCATGGCCACCACGTCGCGCAGGACCTGGGCGACGCGCGGGTCGATGAAGCGCGAGTCGAGGAAGAACGACACCTCCTCCAGCCCCAGGTTGCCCAGGTAGTACTGGCGGTGGCCCCGGGTGCGCTCGGTGATGACGAGCGTGTCGGAGGTGCCCGGGGCCAGCTCGCGCTTGAAGCGCCAGAAGCCGTCCGTGGTCTCCGCGGGGGCGACCGTGTCCTTCAACTCCCAGCCGGTGCGCGGGTGCTCCACGAAGAGCACCTGGGGGCGCTTCGCCTTGTTGCGCGCGAGGACCTTGGTGCGGCGCTGGTGGAAGAACTCCACCACCAGGGTGCCCCGGTTGAGCCGCGCGCGGAACACCGGGCCGTCCTCCTGGTCCTCCTCCACGGACATGGTGCAGGACAGCTCCACGGCGTAGGGGACGAAGCGCACGTCGTCAGGCTTGAGCGTGTCGAGCATCGCCTCGCCCACGTAGGTCTCGTCCTCGGTGATGGTGACGGGGCCGCCCTCCAGCGTGAGGCCGGTGGTGTTCTTGAACTCGATGCAGGCCATCGGGTTCTTCTCACGCGTGGCGCGGTTGTAGAGCAGCACGCGGCGGCCCTCGAAGGGCCGGTGCACGATGGGGACGAGCGCGCTCTGGTTGCGGTGCACGGTGACGGGGCGGTCCACGCCGTACTCGAAGAGGTCGCCCACCTCCTTGGTCAGCGTCGTCACGGCGGTGCTCTGCTCCAGCGCCTCGCGCATGCCGCCGCGTCCGCTGCCGCCAATCATGGGGCCGCCCTTGCTCCGCATCATGCGGGGAGCCGCCGCGGGCGCGGCCATGGCGGGCATGATGTTGGACGCCATGTCCGCGGAGCCGAAGGAGTCGTCCACGGACTCCATCATGGGCTCGGCGGGGGCGCTCTCGTAGGCCTCTTGAGGGATGACGGGCGCGACGCCGGTCTCCGATCGCACCTCCACGACGGGGCGGCGCAGGTAGCGGGGGTTGTAGAGGTCGTGGACGAAGGACACGGGCAGGCCCGCGATGAGGGACAGCTCCACGTCCACCCAGTCCTCGTCACCGGTGTTGTCCACCATGGCCCAGCCCTGGAGGAGCGGCGATTGGCCTTCGTCCAGGAGGATGCGGTAGCTGGTCTTCCACACGGGGGACTCCAGCACGTAGCTGACGAACAGCTCGCGCGAGCCCTCTCCGGAGGTGAGGATGGACAGCCGCTTGGAGTCCTTCTTGTACGAGGACATGACGGTGGCCAGGTAGAACTCCAGGTCCTTGCGCACGGCCTCGTCGAGGAACTCCAGCTCGCCCAGCTCCAGCACGTCGAAGGTGCGCAGCGACGCGCCGACGAGCAGCGTGAGGAAGGGGCGCACGACGCTGGCCTCCCCCTGCACGACGGGCAGGGATTCCAGACCGACGATGGCGCCTTCCACCTGCGCGCCGCCGACGCGGGCACGGACGCGGGCGCCCTTCACCTGGCCGAGCAGCGCGGTGAGGCTGCCGTGTTCGGGGATGCGGATGGTGGCTTCGGAGAGGAGCTGCTCCAAAGGCTTGGTGGAGTCGTAGCTCACGGCGGACACGGAGCCGCCGTTCAAATCCAGCACGGTCATGGACTTGAGCACGTCGTTCATGTCGCGCGCCTTGAAGTCCAGGTGCGCGGTTTCGCTGCCGGTCACCTTCCCCCGGCGCTCGAAGTAGCCGACGCCGTGCTTGTAGAGGACGACACGGCGGATGGACAGGGGCGAAGGCATGCGCGGGGCTCCGGGTGCGGTGTGGCTGCGGGACATGGTCTAGCAGCGCCGGGGGATGGGGTTCCACTCCGGGTGGAGTTCCCTGGCGCCGGAAGCCGGTCCGTGCGTCAATGGCAGACAGGGGGCATTCGCCAAGTGCAACGACAGTCTTTTCGCCAGGGATTCATCGCGGTGGCCTGCGGGGCCCTGGTCCTGCTCATGGGCTGCGGGACTTCAAGGCCGCGGGGCTTCAGCACCGTGACGGAGCTCCCCCCGGGAAGCAGCCCGGCCCAAGCGCCCACGTCCTGGCAGGACGCGCGAGTAGGGGACCGCGTGGAGTATGCCTTCTACGCGGACCGGGTCGGTTCGCGCCGGGGGACCAGCGCTTCGGCGGGCCAGCTCGTCGTGGAGGTCATCGCTGTCCGGTCCCCCTGGGTCTGGCTCTTCATCCGGGTGACCCGGAATGACCGCCAACCGCATCCGCATCCGTTCCTGAGCCACGGCTTCGTGCTGCCCATGCGCATGGGCCAGGCCCCGGAGAATCCCCCCGACCCCATCAAGCGTGGAAGCACCAGCGCCACCCGCCAGTGGGCCTTCGCCGCCGGTCAGCATTGGAGCGCCCGACGGATTGCCCGCGACGACTCTCCGGGGGACGGCCCCACGCAGCACCGGCTCTACGCCACGACTCCCGGGCCGCTCTATCTCACCAACGGGTTGCTCCAGGTCCACTTCAGCGCTTTCGGCTACAGCATGTCCGCCGGCCATTCGCTTGCGCTCGTGTCGTTCCAGCGAGGCACGGGCACGGTCCAGGGAACCCCTCCTGTCATGGGCAACCCGTGGGGACCGGGCACCTGGTACGAGACACTGGAGCGCGCCAGTTGGGGTGACGTCAGGAAGCGTGTCTGTCTTGGCGCGGAACAGGGCTACCTGCTGCGCAAGGTCTGGGAAAAACCCCAGGGCGAGGCCCGGTGCGATGACTTCCAGGGCGCGGAGGTCATTGCCTTGGAGGATGCGTTGATCAACCTCGTCAACGACTCCGTCTACATTCCCAGCTGGCCACCTCGTGATTACGGAGCCCCGCTCCCCAGGAAGGTGCGGGTCCAACTGGGACAGGAGTCCGTAGTGGCATACCTCGAAGAAGGTCCTGATGAACGAAACGGCGGCTCATCCTTGATGCGGTCCAGGACCTATCCCACTGACATGTGGAGTCCCGTGCTCCGGGGGCTCCCCATGGAAGTCCGTTTCGAGCGGCTCTCCGAATCCGTGTACCGACAGTCCGGGGGAGGAGCGCGTGAATACCGCTCGGACAGCCGGCTCCTCCGCTGGGGCACGTGGCTGGAGGACAGCGAGCTGTCGACCAGCGCACGTTGACCCCGCGCATGCGGAAACCCTCCACGCGGATCCGCGCGGGGCTCCGTGTATCTAGCGACCGCATGCGACGCCCCCTCCTCCGCGCTCCCCTCCTGCTGTGCTCCGCGCTCCTCCTGGGCACGGGCTGCGAGAGCATGAAGCCCCGTGCCGTCTCCCCCTCCGACGGCACCACCACCGCCACCGAACAACCCGACGCCTCCGCCCCGACCGAGGCCTCCGTGCTGGACGCCGGGGTTCCCACCCCGGACTCCACGCCCTCACCGTGGCAGCGCGCCCGCGTGGGCGACCGCGTGGAGTACGCCTTCTCCGCCCACCGGGGCCGCCCCGGCGCGGACACCGGCGTGGGCGTGGCCGGCCATGTCGTGCTGGAGGTCATCGCCGTCCAGGCGCCGTGGGCGTGGCTCACCGTCACCTTCGCGGATGATCAGGGCAGGCCCCTGGCCCACCCGCGCCTCTCCCAGCCCCGCGTGCTGCCCATGCGCATGGAGGAGACGCAGCCCTGGAAGGAAGAACACCGCGGCCAGCGCTCCGCCGAACAGACCACCGCCGCCGGACGCACCTGGGATGCCCGCCGCTTCCTGGACGACCGCCGCCCCAGCGACGGCCCCCTCCAGAACCGCCTCTACGCCAATGAGCCCGGCCCGCTGTACCTCACCCATGGGCTGCTCGACGCCAGCACCACGCTCTCCGGCTTCGGCGCCAGCGGCAGCCAGCAGCTCACGCTCGTGTCCTTCCGCCAGGGCTCCGACGCCGAGGGCACCGTGCCCGTGCTCGACCGCCCCTGGGGCCCGGGCACCTGGTACGACGTGCGCCAGGACCTCTCCGGCACCTCCTCCGTGCGCCGCGTCTGCCTGGGCGCCGAGCGCGGCTTCGTCCTTCGCAAGGAGCTGACCGGCCCCACCGGCGACGCCCCCTGCGCCGACCTCCGCGACGCGGAAGCCCAGCCCCTGGAAGAGGCCCTGCTCGCCGCCGTCAGCGAAGCCGTCAGCCAGCCGCAGCAGTGGCCTCCCGTCGCCGCAGGCACCGCGCCGCCGCGCCGGGAGACGTTCACCGTCGCCCAGCACCCCATCCCCGCCTTCGTCCTCGAAGCGCCCGCGGGCGGGGGCGCCGAGCGCCGCGTGCAGGTCATCACCTACGCCACCGACCCCTGGGGCGCCGCGCTGAACGGACTCGCGGACGAGGCCCGCTTCATCCCGCTCGCGGACACCACCTACCGCGCCCCGCCGAAGGGCAAGCGCGTGCCCGAGGACGGCACCGCGCTCGCCGGCTGGGGCAAGTGGGTCATCGACGGCGGCAGGTAGCGCGCGTCAGTCGTCACACGAGCGGCGCTCCGGCTTGTCCGCGCGGCACTGCGCCACGGACGGGAGCGCCTCGCGCGCCTCGTCCGCAACCTCCACCAGCTGGCGTGCGCACTCCTTGGCCGCCAGCGTGCCCTGGATGTCGAAGAGGGACAGCACCTCCTTGCAGCGCTTCTGCATGGACTCCACGCCCGCCACGAAGAGCGGCTGCATCACCTCCGGCGTGAACGAGTAGCCGCTCGCCGTCGCCAGCCCCGTCTCCGGCTTGAACATCCACGTGCTGCGCCAGCTGCTCGCGACCTGGTCGAAGCGCGCCGAGCCCATCCACACCGCCTGCCCCGCCCCCGGCCCCGCCATCTGCGGCTGGAAGCCCGTGCCCTTGCGGCGGCAGAAGTCCTCCGTCGCGCCGCGCAGCGTGCAGACGTTGTACTCGCCCAGCCGGCGCGTCACCGCGAGCAACTCCGCCTGCTGCACCTCCGCCACGCGCGGCTGCGCCACGAACAAGTCGATGGTGCGCATCAGCACGCTCATCGCGTTCTTCGGATCCATGGCCGGTGACGGGTTCATCCCCCCCGTCGAAATCACCAGCACGCGCTCCGCTCCACGCTGCACCGCCTGGAGCAGCGGGAGCCCGGAGCGCACGCCGCCGTCGTAGTACGTCCCCGTGCGGTCACCGGTCGCCGACGGCAGCTTGACCGCCGGGTTCGACAGCACCGGCTCCGCGATGGACGCCACGATGGCGTGCACCATGCCGCCCTTGCGCTGCTTGTCCGACGCGCCCGGCTTGAAGTCCGCCGGGTCCTGGTCGCTCACGCTGAACACGTCGCCCGTCTGGAAATCCACCGACACCGACACCAGCTCCGTGCCGTTGTGCAGCATCTCCGGCTGGATGAACTGCTCCAGCTTCGCGTAGACGCCGTCGAACTTCACCAGGCCCCGCGTGTCCTCCGCCAGGTTCCACAGCCACGTGGAGTTCACGCAGTACAGGTCCGACTCCACCGTGCACGTGTAGTTGCCCAACAAGAGCCGCCGCGCGTTCGCCTCCTGCCCCGGCGTGTGGAACAGGTCCACCAGCGTGCTGATGAGCGCGCCCGTGCTCGTCCCCGCCGCCAGGTCGATTCGTGCGTCCCCGCACCCCTCCGGCGCGGGCTTGCCCCGGCACTGCTCCAGGATGCCCAGCAGCCGCCACATGGCCCCAGCGCTGAACGCTCCGTTGGCCCCGCCGCCGCTCAGCACCACCGCGTTGCTGGGCCGCTGCAGGTCGCGGCGCCACGAACGCGCCCGCACGTACGCCGCCGCGGAGGCCGCGCCCCGCTGGATGCCCTGCGCGAGCACCTCGCGCGTCAGCGGCACCTCCAGCGACTGCTGCAACGCCGCGACCGACGGGCCAATCCCCATCGCGTTCGCGAGGAAGCGCTGCGCGTCCACCTCCTCGGCGGCCGGCGCCCCCGCGGAGAAGGACTGCGCCGGCAGCGGCACGCCCCACGCCGCCGCCCTCACCGTCCGGTCGACGTAGCCCGCGCGCTCGGCGTTCTCATAGCAGGACGCCGTGTCGTTGCCCGCGTGCTGGACCAGGCACGCCGACATGTCCAGCACGGCCTCTGGAGACGCGCCCAGCGCCTCCATCCACGCGCCTACGCGCGCGGGATCCACATAGGAGTCCGTCAGCTGCGCGCGCGTCAGCCCCGCCACGCGCTCCACCGCCGCCACCCGGATCGGCTGGTCCTTCGGCTCCGGCGAGTCCGGAGCGTTGAGCGTGTCCAAGAGGACGTCCGTGCGCAGGAAGCTGCAACCGCTCGCCGTGGCGGCGAGGAACATCAGCAGGGGCGTGAGGTGACGGCGCATGGAAGACACCTCCTTGACGAGGGAGTGGACGGACCGTCTTCCTCCTTAGCCGAAGCCCCCGACACCCGGCCATCACCCGAAGCGTCCTGCATCCGCAATCGCGCAAAGCACTGCTCGCGACGCGTCGCGGTGTGGTTAGCATGCGCCTCCCGTCCCGGAGGGTATCCCCTACATGGTTGAGTATGACCCGCATCGCTGGTGGAGCTACTTCCACTACCTGCGCGGTTCGATGGTGAAGGAGATCGTCGGCCGAGTGTTGATGTGCGTTGTCTGGGCCGCGGCCGTGGTGGGCTTCCACCAGGAGGTGGTCAACGTGGGCGTGCCCCCGACGGTGCACACGCTGGCGGGCATCTCGCTGAGCCTCCTGCTCGTGTTCCGCACCAACGCCTCCTATGACCGCTTCTGGGAGGGCCGGAAGCTGTGGGGCGGCATCGTCAACGAGACGCGCAACCTGCTCCGCGCGTCGGAGCCCTTCCTGGGCCGCACGGAGCTGTTCGCCCCGCTGGTGCGCTGGACGGCCGCGTTCCCCTTCGCCGCCGCCGCGTGGCTGCGCGGCCAGCAGCGGCACCTGGGCCCCCACACGGACCCCCTGCCCTCCGGGGAGGTGACGGACGTGCTCAAGGCCCAGCACGTGCCCCTCAACGTGGCCCGCCGGATGACCGCCGTGCTGGACGAGGGCCGCCGCCAGGGGCTCTATCCCGAGTACGTCCAGATGCAGCTGGACCAGAACGTCCACCTGCTCATCGACTACCTGGGAGGTTGTGAGCGCATCCACCGCACGCCCATGCCCTTCGCGTACATGGTGCACCTGCGCCGCGCGCTCATCCTCTACTGCTTCACCCTGCCCTTCGCCCTGGTGGACACCTTTGGCTGGGTGACAGTCGTGGCCACGTTCGTCGTCGCGTATGTCTTCTTTGGTATCGAGGAGATCGGCGTCGAGATTGAAGACCCCTTCGGCACGGACGACAACGACCTGCCGCTCGACACCATCTGCCAGAACATCCAGAACAACCTGCTGGCGCTCCTGCCGGCCTCCGCCGCGGGCACGCAAGACGACTCCGCCACCTGAGCCCGCTGTAGCGGTCCACGCGCGGAGGCACCGGGCTCCCCACGTGAAGGGAGCCCGGGTCCGCGCTTCGTGAAGGACTACTCCGCGACGGAGACCTTCACCTCGATGTTGCCGCGCGTGGCGTTGGAGTACGGGCACACCTGGTGGGCCGCCGCCATCAGCTTCTCCGCCTCCTCGCGGGGGATGCCCGGGAGGATGCCCGTGAGCTCCACCGCCAGGCCGAAGCCGCCATCGGGCGTCTTGCCGATGGTGACGGTGGCCTTCACGCCGGCCTTCTCGTCCAGCTTCTTGCCGGCCTTGCCCGCGACCAGGCGCAGCGCGCTCTCGAAGCAGGAGGAGAAGCCCGCGGCGAAGAGCTGCTCGGGGTTGGTGGCCGTCTCCTTGCCGGAGCCGCCCAGCTGCTTCGGCATGGCCAGCTCCAGGCCGTCCAGCGGGCTGTTCTCCAGCAGCAGCTTGCCGTTGCGGCCGCCGTGCGTGATGGCGGTGGTGGAGTAGAGCGGCGAGATCTGGACCGGGGCCATGGTGTTGCTCCTTCGTGACGTCGTGAGTGGAAACCGCGTGTGTCTCAAGCGCTGCGTGAAACCTTCTCGAACAACCGCTGGATGTCCCGGCGCAGCCGCGCCAGCTCCTCCAGTGAAAGGCCCGTGCGGCAGACGATGGCCTCCGGGATGGACGCGGCCTTGCGGCGCAGGGCCTTTCCCGGCGCGGTGAGCGACACCGTCACCGACCGCGCGTCTTCCTTGGAGCGCTCGCGGCGTACGAAGCCCAGCGTCTCCAGCCGCTTGAGCAGCGGCGTGAGCGTCCCCGAGTCCAGGTACAGCTTCTCCCCCAGCTCCTTCACCGACACCCCGTCCGTCTCCCAGAGCACCAGCATCACCAGGTACTGCGGATAGGTGAGCCCCAGCTTCGCCAGGAGCGGCGTGTAGGCCTGCACCATCGCGCGCGACGCCGCGTAGAGCGGGAAGCACAGCTGCAGGTCCAGCCGGAGGAAGTCATCCGTCGACATGGGGAATATGTAGTGCGCAATTCAATTGCGCGCAACTGAATCGGCGGCGCGCGAGGGGAAGCACCGTCAGGTGTAGGGTGTTTCCCCCGTCGGGCAGGGCCGTGGTACAGCCGCCACCCCCGGAGTGCCCGGGAACTGTCGAGGACGAGTGATGCTCAGGACGGTCACCGCCACGCGCTACGTGACGCCCTTGCGCGAGGGGGGCTCATTGCCCGCCATCGTGGAGGCGAACGACGCGGGGCTCTATGTCGTGAAGTTCCGTGGGGCGGGCCAGGGGGCCAAGGCGCTCATCGCGGAGCTGTTGGCGGGTGAGCTTGCTCGCGTGCTGGGCCTGCGGGTGCCGGAGCTGGTGTTCGTGGAGCTGGACGTGTCGCTGGGGCGCAACGAGCCGGACAGCGAGATCCGAGAGCTGCTCAAGTCGAGCGCGGGGTTGAACCTGGCGCTGGACTACCTGCCGCGTTCGGTGACGTTCGACCCGCTGGCGGTGCCGGTGCCGGAGGCGCAGGTGGCGTCCACCATCGTGGCGTTCGACGCGTTCGTGACGAACGTGGACCGCACGCCGAAGAACCCCAACCTCCTGGTGTGGCACCGCAACCTCTGGCTCATCGACCACGGGGCGGCGATGTACTTCCACCACTCGTGGGACGGGTGGGAGGAGCGCAGCCAGACGCGCTTCGCGCCCATCAAGGACCACGTGCTCTTGCCGTGGGCGCACGGGCTGGCGGAGGCCGGGGACCTGCTCCAGGCGCGGGTGACGCGGGAGGTGGTGGAGCGCATCGTGGGGTCCATTCCGGAGGCGTGGCTGGGCCAGGAGCCCGCGTTCGCGTCCACGGCGGAGCACCGCGCGGCGTACGTGACGTGGCTGATGCGCAGGCTGGAAGCGGCGCCGGCGTTCATCGAGGAGGCGACGCGTGCCCACGCCCAGCTCGTTTGATTACGCCATCATCCGGCTGGTGCCTCGCGTGGAGCGCGAGGAGTTCATCAACGTGGGCGTCGTCCTCTTCTGCGTGCAGCACCGCTTCCTGGGCGCGCGCGTGGAGCTGGACGTGGCGCGGCTGAAGGCGCTGTCACCGGACGCGGACGTGGAGCTGCTCGCGGGCCACCTGGAGAGCTTCCGCCGCGTGTGCGTGGGCGGGAAGGACGCGGGGCCCATCGGGCGGCTGCCGCAGAAGGAGCGCTGGCACTGGCTGGTGGCCCCGCGGAGCACGATGCTCCAGACGGGCCCGGTGCACGCGGGCCTGTGTGAGGACCCGGACCGCGCGCTGGAGCACCTGCTGGACACGATGGTGCGGGTGAAGCCCGCTCCGTGAGCAGCCGGGCGGGCGGGCGCTTCGGCCGCCTGCCAGCACATCGCGGATGGCGCCGGCGCATCCCATGGTGAAGAGAGCAGGGAGGCCTGGACGTTCGTCCCAGGGCTTCCCATTTTTCACCGCGAGGCACGGGGAGATAGCGACCGGACCATGGAGCCGTCAGCGCTGCGCATCGTCACGTACAACGTCCGCTACTTCGGCCACATGCTGAGGGGGCTCGCGAGCACCCTGGGCCCCAAGCGCCGGGTGGCTGCCGCCCTGGCCACCCTGGACCCGTTGCCGGACATCGTCTGCCTCCAGGAGGTGGAGACCTCCTCGCTGCGCAGCAACATCGTGCACCGGCCCACCCGCCCGGGTGAGACGCAGCTGGAAGCCTTCATGACGCGCGTGGAGGAGACGTTCGCCCTCCAGGGGAGGGCCATGCCCTACGAGGCGTTCTACTTCCGCGCGCACCACTACAAGGTGGGGGAGCTGTCGCTGTACACGACGGGGCTGGCGATGCTCGTCAACACGCGCACGCTCCAGGTGGACCGGCACAACGTGGAGGCGCCGGAGCACATCACGCACCACCACGTGCAGGGGCTCAAGGAGCGCAAGCAGAGCCGCATCTGCGCGCACATGCGCGTCATCCGCCGCGCGGACCAGCGCGCGTTCCACATCTTCAACACGCACCTGAGCCTGCCCACGCCGTTCGCCCGCGAGTTCTGGGCCACGCGCGACAAGATGGGCTGCGGCGTCAACCAGCTCCACGAGGCGAAGAAGCTCACGGGCTTCATCGGGCTGCACGCGAAGGAGGAGCCGTTCGTGGTGTGCGGCGACTTCAACTCGCCGCCGTCGTCGCCGGTGTTCCGCTATCTCACGGGGGATGCGCACCTGACGTGCGCCCAGGCGGCGGTGGGGCAGATCAACCCGACCCTGTCGCGAGCCTTCCCCACCGCGGGCTTCATGCACATGCGCATGCACCTGGACCACCTGTTCTCCGGTGGCGGCGTGAGCTGGCTGGACACGGAGGAGACGCGGCCCTTCGGAGACCTGACCAGCCGCTTCCACGGCCTGTCCGACCACGTGCCGCTCATCGCGCGCTTCCGGCTGGCCGCACCGGCGCCCGCGCTGGTGACCTGAGAAGCGGGCCGCCGCGTCCCCGGTGGGCGCTCCCCTCGCGCGCGTCGCGTGGGCAGAGTGCCCTTGGGAGAGCGCGACGATGATTCGACTCCAGCGCGTTTATGACGAGCACGGCCCGGCCCCTCGGGCGGGGACCCGCTTCCTGGTGGACCGGCTGTGGCCTCGGGGGCTCAAGAAGGCGGACCTCCATCTGGATGGCTGGCCTCGCGAGGTGGGGCCCAGCACGGAGCTGCGGCGGTGGTTCGCCCACGACGTGGAGCGCTGGGATGAGTTCCGGCGCCGGTACACCCGCGAGCTGGACGCGCACCACGACGCGTGGGAGCCGCTGCTCGAGGCCGCGCGCCACGGCCGCGTCACCCTGCTCTTCGGTGCCCGCGACACCGAGCACAACAACGCCGTGGTGTTGAAGGACTACCTGGAGGCCCGGCTGAAGCGCCCCGCGCGAACGAAGCCGCGCCGCACGGTGCACTAGTCCGCGTCGCGCTCCAGCGCCTCCCACGCGTCCAGGATTTCGCGCGTGCGGCGCTCGGCGAGCGCGTGGAACTCCGGCGCCAGGTGGGCCACCTTGTCCGGGTGGTACTGCGCGATGAGCGTGCGGAACGCCTTGCGCGCCTCGTCCTTGGGGGTGCCCCGCTCGATGCCCAGCACCGTCCAGGGGTCCTTGGCCTTGGGCGCGGCGGGCGGCGGGTTCACGACACGGCTTCCACGCGGGGGCGTGGCTTCATCATTCGCGGGCCCGTAGCGCGGCGGAGCCCTGGGCGCGGGTTCCGGGCGGCGGTGGCCGGGGCGCTTCTCCGGGTCGGGCGCGGGGATGCCGTGAGACAGGCGGCTCAGGGCCTCCTGGAGGAACCACAGGTCTTCAGCGGGACTCGCGTGCTTGCGCACCACCGCGCGCGGCTTGCCTCCCTCCAGCAGCACGTAGCCCGTGGCCGCCGCGTAGGCGCGCTTCTTGTCCTCCGGATAGAGCCGGTCGCCCAGGTCCCCCAGCGGATCCCGCCACATGCCTTCCGTGGTGCCTTCGTCCGCCACGATGACCTGCGCCAGCACGTGCCCGAACCGGTCCTCCAGCGCCGCGAAGGGCTCGCGCCCCTGCGGTGGCCGCGTCATCGCCGCGCCGTGGCGCACGCCGGCCACCAGCAGCAGCCCCTGCGCCGCATCCACGAACGAGAAGAGCTTCTCGCGGACCTGCTTGTCGGAGAAGTAGAGAACGGCCTGCACGGTCCTCCCATCTTAGGACCTTCGCGCCCCGGCCCCCATCCGTTCCCCTCCCAACCTGGCGGGCCCGTCCCCAGGAATTCCGACAAGACGCGGTTCAAAGC